>CAKUXN010000017.1 GCA_934700415.1 uncultured Candidatus Saccharibacteria bacterium
CGCCAAGAAGCATATTATCATTATTACGACGAATCTCCGATAATTTTTCAATATAAGGTCCAATATCAACTCTTTGCGAACGAATTAAAATTTGCGTCGTAAATCTCAAAGAATTCAGGAAATTTTGATAAGAATACTCCACTGCCTCTCGCTCCACATCACTCATAAGGTCAAAGTTAATTGACTTACAAGCTACCACTGCACGAAAAGATCCATCTTTCATAATTACCACATTGTCACGAAGCTCAGAAATTAGCAATGTAGATTGCGTAGAAGTCGGTACATCCTTGTTTGGTGATACAGGAGCAGCTTGTTGCGCCATCATAGCCATCGAACCCATATTTTGCATATTATAGTTTTGTTGTGGCATTCCTTGTTGAGGCATGATGTGTTGTGGCATAGCCTGAGATGACGTCATCGTTTGTGGATTTTGGCCCGGTAAAATCATTTGCGGCCCACCCGCACCTACTTGCCCATTTTGTTGATAATGTTGTGGATTCATTTTTTAGTGTAAAGAGATAAAAATTTCTCCTTCGTCCTTTCCTTTTATTCGGTTAGCTTCCTTCGCAATCGTCGCAACAGAATAGTCTGCATTATTCGCTAACTCTATTATACTATGATTTACGGCCTTAGTGGAACCTTTTTTGGTTTCTATTTTACCAGTTCCAATCGATCCTCGCTGGTTCATAATTGCCGCTCCACCCATATCAATTTCACTTCCTCTCGCAATTGCGCCTCGCATTTTTTCAATTTCCGCATCATGTGCAGCTTTTTGCTTTGCCTTTTCTTCTTCATATTTTCTACGTTCCTCTTCAAATTTGCGGCGCTCTTCCTCAAGCCTAATCTGCTCTTCTTGAATTTTGCGCTGTTCTTCGGCTCGCGCACGATCTTTTTCTTCACGCGCTCGTCGTTCCTCTTCAGCCTTCTTTTGCTCTTTTTCGCTTCGTCTTGCTTCTCGGCGGCTAATTTCTGCCTGCACATACTCTTTCACGCTCTGCTGTTGTATCGTTTTACTTTGGTTAATCGCTCTTTCAAGATTTTTCGATTCGTAACTATCGAACATATCGGTCGTCGCATTAGCTTCTGCAATCAAATCTTCTCGCATTGAATTATTTCCAGCGCCTTTAATTGCATATCCTTCCGTATCTACGATATCAGCCAAAAATGATAACCTATGCGTTGCTTCTTCACTCGAAAGATTTCTTGTCCTCACTTCCTCTACAATTTTTGGTGCCGTAATTAAAATTGTTGACTCTCTTTGTCCAGGCGTCCACACTCTTGTATGCGGTTTTAAATAATATGAAACTAGAGCCGCCAAATATGTTTCCATTGGCTGATCTTTCTTAAGAGGCAAAGCTAAAACCAAGAAAAACAGCACAAAAGGTACTGGAATAATCGCAAGCAACGGAAAAAGTTGGAACAGCCCTACCGCAAGCGCAATTAAACCGCCGGCAATCAAAAGGTATACGAACTGCCGAAAACTAAACGGCCCGATTAACTTGTCGTCCGCCTCAACATCCTGAGGCACTTTATACTGCGCCATACAATATATATTATAACATATACTAGATAAATTAAAATCATAAGAAAAACCGCCAAACTCTTTAAAGTTGGCGGTTGAATCTATACAAATTATACACTAGTTAAGCATCAGGATAGTTATCCAAATCATCCAAAAGCTCTTTCAAAAATCCATATAATTCTATATTATCCGCATATTTATTTTCTTCGTGATAATATTTATCATATTTTTTCGCGATTATAGAACCCTCGCCAAACCAATCTTCAAGCTGTCCAAGCGTTTCTTCAAAGAAAACTTCAGTTTCATCATCCATAATTTTATCCTTCAAATTTTGCATTTCTCCCAAAAAACGTTCCTTGTCATCTTCGCTATATATACGTAGTCTAGAATCATCTTCTCCAGAATCAGCACCCGAATTAGCCTCTTCACGTTGACGTTTTCTCTCTTCTTCATAAAATGCAATTTCTTCCCTCAAAGCTTCTTCGTTATCCAAATTCACCCATCCACGCAACCAGTCTTTTGCATTGATTGCTGTACCGCTCGTCCTTGTACGATAAATTTGTTTTAGCTTACCAGTTTCACCAAGAATTTTACGGACCTGTCTACCAGCAAGTTCCATCTTCAGTTTCTTCAAATCTTTAGCACGCAATTTTTGAGCTTCTTCTGCAGTCTTGTCACTATATCGAGACTGTATTTCTGCACGTGCTTCTTCATATTTTCTCTTACGTTCATCAGATGGTTCTTCTTCTGAACTACTTTCAAGATAATTCTTAAGTAAGTGTTCCATCGTCGGTTCGCGATAATCCGTTCTCATACCCAAAATCTGTCCAGTTGTTTGGTCTTTGAAATAATCCATCGTTTTTCTGCGGAAATATTTTTCAACTTCATCTTCATGACCAGCAAACTCCTTACCTTTCCAAGATGGAGACAAATCATATACCGGATCACCATTTTCATCGACTTTAATAGATCCATCTTCGTTCTTCTGTTGTTTCAATTCATAACCAGTCCAAAACTTCACACCACTATTAATTTGTTCGCTTCCAGATAGCCATTTCAAGCTTGATGATAAGAATGCAGGTTCAAAAGCAGTTTGCACTTCTTCACGCTTTCTCAACCATCCTTCCACATCCCATTTCTTTGTAGAGTCAGACGCATCATAACCGTACGCTTTTTTCAAACTCTCGTCCAAATTAGAAAGTGCTGTACGCTCAATGTTGTCAAGCGAAGTACCTTCTACTAATTTCTTCATATCTTTCTTTGCATACATTCTTGTACCGTCTGGTTCATCATGATAACCTTTTACGTATTCATCGTAGGTCACATCCATAGTTTTACGGTCATTGCTATTATAGATACGTGCAGTTTCAAGATTTATGTATTTACCGAATCTACGCAAGAATGGGTCATTATCTTTCACTTCAAACATTAAGAAAGAAGCCAACGCTTGCGAGGCGTGCGTACCAAGCTTAAGGCCACCATATTGCTTATCTAGAATATCGTCCATTATATTTTTAACGATATCCGTATCACCACGCATATTCACTACCCTAAGGCCAGCAATAATCGAATCTATATTACTTGATACTTTAAAGTTCGGATCTTTGGAAAGTTTTTGTGAAAATTCTCGTAGTCTATATTCAACATCTTTCGTCGGCGGTGCCAATTCAAAATATTTCTGGAATTTTGTATTAATAATCTTAGCCTGTGTATCAAATGCTTGCGCCGCCGAAGCTGCCGCATATTGCGCGTCCAGCACTTCGCCTTCCATGATATTTTTTACAGAATCATAACGTTCTCTCGCTACATTACCAGCTTCAATGCTATCAAAATGGAATTTATAAGCTATACGTGCCCCAGTCGTAGGATCGTATTTATATCCATTTACGTCATCCATATGCACATTCATTGCTGCTTCAAAACGATTATAACGACCTTCAGCATTTCTCCGCTCGATCATCTCGCCACGTGCAGACTCCGTAAATAATGCGTCTGCTTCTTTTATCGTCATCGCATCAAGCGCATTTAATCTCGCTTTTTGCGCCACACTCGCACGGTTCTTCACCGCTTCAAGCTGACCCATACCCTTATTCATATTGTTCTTATGTCTGAGAATCGTTCTCTGATATCTTATATTTCTTGCTTGAAGTTCATAGGACTCTTCGCCTTCCGCCGACGGAGTACCATCCTTTTTATAATTTCGCATTGCCGCATATGCCTGACCCCTCAATCTCACCGACTCTGCATGCTCTTTCGTTTCCTCATCGCGCGCAACCCTACGATCCGACATAAATTGCATTAGTCTCGCAGACGGTGTATAAGCTCTGCCTGAAGATAAAGTCTTCTGTCTGGTAAGCTGTCTACGCGAATCTGCCCAAGCACGATTTGTTGCAAGTGGCCTTGCAGCCAAACTTTGAATTTTGCCATTGATAGTCGAAAGGAATGTCCCGCTCATCTTCATTAAACTCCATGAGAAGAACAATGGGAAAATTTGCACCGCGACACCTAGCATCAAGCCAAATCCATCTTTTGCGCTCGTAATAATCGCCCAGCCGGCCAAATTTGATGCTCCAAATAAAAGCGAAAACATCGGGTAAAATACCAACATTTGTGTCAATAATTTTTTCCAACGCTTAAATAAATCTTCAGTATTAGGCAACATATATGCCACAATTGCTAGCGGTGATACCATAATAAGCAATGCCACCACTGCCTGACGTAAAGCAATCGTAATCAAACCTGATGCCACCGCCACAATCGCACCAAGTACCACAGGTATAAGCATCCAAATCGAGCCAGTTTCAAAAGCAATCACACCCGCACCCACCGCCAATGCTGCTCCTCCTGCCATCGAAGAATACATCTCCGACATCGATACGCCCGAAATCATTCCTGGGTCCATCGTCGCCATTGTCGATTCCTCAATCGAGGCAAACAGTCCCCTCAAGCTATTCCCCACAATATTTGATACGTCTACCGCTAATGAACAAATAATAAAGCTTAGATTCACCAAAATTGCCACCACAATCATCTTTGGCAATATCTTCTTTATTCCGTAATTTGAAATCCCCACACCAGTTAGCTGAGAATAAATCACCACCAAAAACAGTATAATAAATACTATGTTCGTTACACCTCTGGCATATTTCCAAATTTCATAAATCGGTGAACCATCTTTCATCTCTACCGGCTGAATTACCAAAATATCCTCAATCTTCTTATAAAGCCAGTCTACCGCTTCCGAAATTTTTCCCGTCGTCGGACACACTAACCAGCCTAAAGAGCCCAGGCTGTCTTCGCAAGAAACACCCTGTGTCTGTTCCGTAACTGTTGGCGTCCCTGTAGGTGGATCAGCGTATACATTATTTGTTGGGCCAAAAGCCATCAAGCCAAAGGCCCCCATCATAGCAAAAAGACAGCCAAAAATGACTTTTCTAAACCAATTTTTTGTTAGTTTTTTTGCTATCATAATAAAATTCGCCTCCCTTTTAAGGCGTGTGTTAATTATAGCACACATAAGCGTTTTTGTCAATACTAATATCCTTCTAGTTTCTCTTAAACCCCAATTTGGTTATTTCCAAAAAATATGATAATATTAAGGTAAATTAATTACGGATATTTAAATGAAAAAAATCTTCAAAAATCTTCTAGTCGTCATAGGAATTCTATTCTCTACCAGTATGGTTCTAAATATAAACAGTCCAGTCTATGCTGATAGCGATGGGCTTGGTACTTTTCGAGAATTTCTTCCAGGTATGGTATCATGGGATGGTGATATCAAGCCTAACCCAAGT
The DNA here is from genome assembly GCA_934700415.1 of uncultured Candidatus Saccharibacteria bacterium. Taxonomy (GTDB): domain Bacteria; phylum Patescibacteriota; class Saccharimonadia; order Saccharimonadales; family Saccharimonadaceae; genus Nanosyncoccus. The sequence goes on from CAKUXN010000017.1 coordinate 5,317, forward strand.
AGCGAAGAAGACTTAAAATTCAACGTAAAACAAATCACTGTTAACATCTCTAAGAGTATCGCAGCAATAGCCACATATTTAATGGTCGGTTATGTCATTTACGGAGGATATCTATATATTTTCTCTTCAGGAGATCCAGCAAAAGCCACTGCCGGCAAGAAAACCTTATCTCATGCTTTTATTGGTCTTGCCATTGTAGCCTTAGCACATATTATCATTAGCTCAGCAGGTATTGCAATCTTAGGCGAAGCAGGAGCCTTTGATGACAAAAATTGTGTTGAAAGTAAATGCATTGAAGCAAGCGATCTTTTCTTCAACATTATAAATTGGGTTATTGGTATTACCGGTGTCGTATCAGCAATATTCGTCGTAATTGGCGGTATCGGTTACATGACTTCAGCTGGCGACCCAGCCAAACTCCAAAAAGCCAAAACTACTATCATTTACTCACTAATCGGCCTTGCAATTGTAGGTTTATCACTCGTTATCAGCAATTTCGCCGTTGATATTATAAATAAAGCAGATTCTGGAGAAGATATCCGCGACCCGATAGTAAGTTTACTCAATACTATTATAGGCATCCTCGGCACTGTAGCAGTTATCTTTATCGTAAAAGGCGGCTTCACTTACATGACCTCCACTGGTGATCCAGGCAAAATCAAAAAAGCCAAAGACACTATTCTCTACGCTTGTATCGGACTTATCGTCTGCGCTCTGGCTTTCGTGATAGTTAACTGGGCAGTCCGATCTATCAATTCTTCTTCAAGAATCACACTTCCCAAAAATGATATTGCATTTTTAGAAAAAAAATTATAAAATAGAACTTAAATTAAGGTAAAGGATTAAAATGAATAAATTAATCACAACTTTAGCGGAAATAACCCCAGTCGGTGACGGTAACAGCGATTTAATGTCAAGTATTACTGGTATTCTTAATGGCATTATCGCAGCCCTCGGTATCGTTGCGGTTATCGTAATTATTATTGGCGGTATCGGCTACATGACCTCAGCTGGTGATTCTGGTAAAGTCAAAAAAGCTAAAGACACTATTCTTTATGGTCTTATCGGTTTAATCGTAGTTGCACTTGCCTTTGCAATTGTAAACTTCGTAATCGTTAATATTATTAAATAATAAAAATTATCCACTTTTAAAAAACACCTTCGAAAGAAGGTGTTTTTTTAGTAGCTCGTTATAATAATTATTGCACTGCAATTTTCTTTTTTAGCGCTTCGGTTTTTTCCTTTTCGAAGGTGATAGTAAGTACACCATCTTTAAGTTCCGCCTTTACGCTATTTTCATCTTCACGAACTTGCACAGGTAGTGCAATCGTTCTAGAAAATTCTCCCCAATAGCATTCCTGAATATGCCATCTAGTAGTCTGTTCATCTTCGCCACCCGAAAGCACACCAGAAATCGTCAAAATATTGTCGGAAATACTGACATCAAGATCAGATTTCGAAATACCGGCAGTCCGGGCCTTAACTACTAGTTTGTCGGCGGTCTCATAGACATCTACTGCTAGCTGTCCAGGAAAATCGTCGGCATTTTCCCACTCATCTTCTACTGGTTCGCTTGATTCCTGAGGTACTACCTCATCGGCGGCTTCTTTAGGAGCTACGAAATCATCGTCTCCACCCAAGAACGCAGCAGCGAGATCATCCTCCATCAGCAAATCATCACTGTTTGTACGAGCCATATTTCCTCCACTTATATTGTTATGCTTTATTATAAAGCATCTTGGTAGTAAAATCAAGAGTATTATGTCCATCATTGTAAAAAATACAACACTAATAAGCCTTTTTGACCTACTTGCTCCCCACTCTTGTAGGGGTTGTGGGACTATCGGCGAACCACTTTGCAATCGTTGTAAAAATTACATTATTTTACATAATTCAAATTTCTGTCCTATTTGCAAAATCAAAACCCCTTCTGGCCAATGCCAAAATTGCAAAGACTTACCTCCTATTTTTATTGTTGGTGAAAGGAGTGGTTTGCTTGACGAAATAATCCACGAATATAAGTACAGTTCAACAAAAGCTCTTAGTTTTAAGCTTGCCAATCTTCTAGATTCATGTCTACCCAAAAACCTACCCGAAAATACTGTTATTGTTCCTCTCCCCACCGCGACCAATCATATTCGCTCCCGCGGGTTTGACCATATCCTAAGACTAGCAAAACAACTCGCCAACATTCGTCATTATCGAGTAAAAAGATTACTCATACGCACATCGAACACTACCCAAGTCGGTTCTAGCCGCAAAGCACGTTTATCACAAGCTGACCATGCTTTTAGCGTCGACCCCAAATTCTCCATTGATAAAAACCTCACTTATATATTATTAGATGATGTTTGGACCACCGGCGCCAGCATGAAAGCCGCCATTAAAAAACTCCAGCAAGCTGGAGTTTCAAAAATCGTCGTTGCACTGTTAGCAGTTAGTCGACTGGATTAACGAAGTTTCTTCCTTGTCTTCTTTATCAGATGAAGGCAAAGCTGAAATTACAAAGTTTACAATTGCATACGCAAAGAACGCAATCACGAGACCAATAATTGCATAAAGAATCGTGTTTTTAGCGTCAGTAACCTTCTTAGCGTCACCACCAGAAATCACATACTTAATACCACCGATAATCAACATAATCACAGCAATAATACCAACAATGTATAAAATCGTATTGGTAATTTGCTTAAACACACCATCGTCACCAAACAAATTCGATGGACATCCGTCGCATTGAGCAGCTTGCGCGCCTTCTTGTAATGTCAAAGCCGACACATTCGATACGGCAGCTATAGCAAAGAGTCCGCACATTAATATTGGTAAAAATACTCTCAAAAACATTTTCATAGTTTAATTATATCACATTTCTAATTTTTTACCAGATTTAAAATCTTAAGTCCCGCTTTTTACAATTTTTGTGTAACAAAAATAGCGGAGGGTGTTATACCAAGTTCGAACGATTATCATCAATTCAAACTACACTATAAAACCTACCGCTACTTAAAATTATACCACACCTACACACTTTTTTTATTTATTGTTCAAACTGATATAATATAGATAAGGAGCTTACAATGGAAGACAGAAAACCAATAATACAAGAGTTAGAAGATGGTCGCATTATCAAAGATGAGAATGGGACTTTTACCGAACTTATAAATGGTAAATGGGTAGAACCGATAGCTGATTTTACTGTTGGTGATTTCATAGATGGAAAAAGACCATCTCCAGATAAATTAAAAGGTGCTATTTAGTATAATGGAAAAGATAGACAAAATATATTTCGATATTGATGGAGTATTAAAAGGCACGGCATCACCGCAAGAAGATATTATTTCTCTTCTTCGCTATTGCCTAGATAACTATGCTGGCTCACTTTATTGGCTGACTACACATTGTAAAGGCAACGAAAATCATACTGACTTTGCACTCTCAGACACCTTCCCTAAAGAGCTAGTAGATGAGCTTTATCAGTCATTTTTGCCAACAAATTGGAAAGTCCTTAAAACTGATGGGATTGATTTAGATAGTGATTTTGTCTGGTTTGATGATAATCTATTCGAAAGCGAAAAAATGGTTTTAGAGAACCACTACGTATTGGATGGCTTCTTTAGAATGAACCCCAAAGACCCCGAAATGGCAAAGAAAGCCCTTCTCTTTCTTAAAAGTTTTAAAAGATAGATTTTTAAAACTGCTTATGTTATAATAGACGGTAGACAAGGTCATCAACCTTTGCAAAAATGTGTTTTTATGTTAAAATATAATATATCATAAAAGGTTTGCGATGGAAGAAAAGGTAAAAGCATCAGAAAAAGTTATAAGAATTGCTCAGGCATTGGGTTTTTTGTTAAATCTTGATGACAATCACAAAATGAATAGATTAAAGCTTATCAAACTTTTATGGGCTGCCGATAGAATACATATTAGAAAATATGGTAGAACTATCACGAATTTAAACGATTACTATGCAATGCCACACGGTCCAGTTTGTTCACTCGCTTTGGATATTGCGCAAATGAATGACATTGCGCTTAATGATGATGATATCTCATATTTAAACGACTATTTTACGTCTGACATTAAAGATACGAGTATGCAAAAAAATCCTGGCGAAGACCGTTTGTCCGACAGCGATAAAAAAGCATTAGAGGAAGCTTGGAAGAAGTTTAAAGATGAAAATCCATTCGAACTTGCCGACAATATTAGCCATAAGTATCCAGAATGGGCAAAATACGGCACAATTAGTGGAAGACAGCCAATAGATATGGAAAACTTTTTCGAGAACCCACGTGATGACATATATTTTGAAGAGGATGCAGAAACCCTAGAAGCAGCCCACGAAATATATAAAGAAAACAAACAAGTTCAAGAGGAACTATACCAGATTTTTTGTTAAAATATTGATATGGAAATAAGTGGCAATATTCGCAAAAAGGTATTTGAAAACTCTTTGAAGCAAGGCTCCATATTTAGATTAAAGGGAGACACCCCTTTCGAAAGTGAAGATTATCATATCTTCATCGTCTTAAATCATTCTCCACAGCCAAACGAAATGTTGTTATTGGTCAATGGAACATCAAAAGTTGAAAAGAAGAAAGCAATACTATCTAAAATTTACCACACAGATGTTGAGAATACCACTGTAGTTCTAGAAGCTAATTCCTATAGCTTCATCACAAAACAAACAATAATAGATTGCAATGATGTAAAAATGGTGGATTTAAATACAATTAATTTTAATTCAAACGATATCAAGCCGATTACCAGCGATGAATTAAGCGAAGAGGATATAAACAAAATTATATCAGCAACCCTAAATAGTTCAGCCGTGTCAGAAAATATAAAACAAAAAATTAATTTGTCTCACAACTAATTTTATTTCCCTATTATATTCCTCTAGCCATTTCATATTTTTGCTGGGCTTATGGTATAATTATATTGTCTAAATCAAATATAAACCTGTGCTTAGTGCCTGTAAAGGCTCAAGATTGGTTAACTACGAGGCTAGGACACCAATCCGAAGCACTAGTTAACCACTAGGCGCAGGAAAACGATTTAGACACCGTGGTTGGTGTCCTATTTCGTTTTAAGGCAGGAAGGAATTAGTGTCTAAATGAGCCATAATAATGCACCTATTATTCGAAACTTTATTATTCAGTTATTGGTAGCTTTTATAACCGTGCTTAGCTCATTCTTTTTTATTCCAACAACCGTTTCGGCAATTTCTTTTACCAAAGAAGAGACCACTTTCACCGTTAAAAAAGGTCAGGTCAAACCAACAAAAAATACGGTAATTGATTGGAGCGGTATAGCTGGCTTTATCGTTATTATAGTTATAGGCAGTCTCATTTTTTCTAAATCCAAAAGCTCATCTGGCAATAAAACTAACAAAAAACAATTAAAAATCCTAGTGGCACATCTCGCCCCAATAAGACAAATACTCCCTTTAACCAAAAAACAAGCGAACAAATACCTAAAACTGATACTCAGAAAATCAGCGCAGAAGTTAAAAAAGTAATTAATTGTATAGGTATTAGCGAACAAGTCAATGCGGAACCTATAAAAAAATTAATTCACGAAAAGAAAACGAAAAGTGCCATTATGGCTATAGCAGAACACTTGTCGCTTGGTAATCTAAATGTTTCAGTAATAAGAAAAACTACACCAAAAAAGGACGAAAAAAACCTAAATCATCATACATTAGCAGAAGTAAATGTTTCTGATGTTGGTGTTTTTGGAAGCACGCATTTTAAATATAGACCCTGCAATATTACCATTTATCCTGGTTCAGAAGATAACCCAGACACTTTTATTAGCGTTATTGCACACGAGTTCTGCCATATAGTTTTACATTCAGTAAAAATGCCAGAAAAAAATACCGATGACGAAGAACGATTAACCGATTTAGCTGTAATCTTTTCTGGATTTTCCGATATTTATAAAAAAGGTAAAAAGAACAGGGCTGGAGATACGACTATTGGGTATTTATCTGATGACGAGACATCGTTGGCTTGCTCACTATACTCCTTTGAATTAGAAGAGGCTAAAGCTTTCAGAGAAGAGCTTCAAAAAGAATATAGCGATATTATGGATAAAAACTCAGATAAAATTCGATTTATAAATATGGTCGCAAAATTTCTCCAAAATAAAAACCAAAAATTAAACCAAGAAGATGTTTCAAAAATCGGTGTATGTATTTCCGCAATCAATAAACAACGAACTTTACAAATTTTAAACTCAACTAAGGAAATCAAGAAATTATTGCAATCAAAAAGATATAAATCAGACCGAAGCTCAAAAGATAAAATTAAACTATTAAGACAAGCTCTTAATTCCGTGAATATGCCAGATTATGAATATATTGTAATATTAAGTAAATATATATAAAAACTTGTGAGGATTAATAATAGTTCGAGAAAGAAATGCAGATGAAAAGATACTACGACAAAGTTAACGTTGGGCGATAAGTTTCAGTAACACAATAGGAGCGAAAATGAAATTAAAGCTAGAGGAAAAAGATAACAAAAAGTTTGTTGGTTTATTACCATCCCTATTGGATGAGGCCGAAAGAAATATTAAAACATTAGAAAGTATAAATATTGAAACGATTGTCTCCAATGATGATGAAAAGCGATTGGTAAAGGCTAATAAAAAGTATATTAGAAATGCGAGGATACTTATCAAATTTGGAGAAGAGGCTCTAAATGTATTGCAGTCGTATCGCTGTGAGATTGATGACAATTCTGCTATTCTTTTCGTTTTAAAAGGTCTGGCTTTTTATCATTTTAATTTAACCCAAGAAGCAGATAGAGTAAAAAAGAAAATAGATGGCAAAAAGTATTTCTATCGTGACAAGGATAATAAACTAATTTTAGTTGGCTACAATAATTTCGATGAAGATGTCGAGGTTGAGGATTTATCTTATAGATTTAATTATGGTTATACTAAGGATGAGTTGGAAGCGGATACTAAACAAGCTATGGATATGGCTATGGACGGTCTTGCTTGGATTTCGGAATTGTTAAAGACAACAACCGATAAAAAGCTTCCTCAGAAAGAAATAATTAAGCTGAAGGATATAGTAAATAATGGTTTGTTTATGGGTAATACTCACGAGGTAATAAAAGCAATTCTGAGACAAAGCGATATAGATGATGATTATGAAGTTTGTCAGGGGTTAGTTGATTACTACAATGCATTTTTAAAGAAATTTCATAATGATTGCTGGGCATTTAAAGTTGATAATAACCTTTAGAAATATATGCCCTATTTCGCATTATAATGAGCTTCTTAGTCGTCTTAAACGTAAAATGGTAAATTGTATAGTGGACGGAGAAAAGTTTGAAAATGGAGATGTTTTTATTAAACGTGAAGTCCTTCAAAGTTTAGGTTCGAACACCATCTTAAAAGACGGAAAAATAAGCATTAACACCTATAAATGGCTTGAACCGATTAAAAATGAGTATAAAAACCTAGAAAGTCAATTCGTAAAAGGTTCGAACTCCGATTTACAGAGAAAAAATGCCTCAAATGAGGCTGTTCGTCAACAATGGCGGAGGGTGGGAGATTCGAACTCCCGCTCCAGATCACTCCAGACTAACGATTTAGCAAACCGTCCCCTTCAGCCACTTGGGTAACCCTCCGTCCATATGATTCTATCACAACCTTATTGTTTCAGCAACCAATTAAAAATTTCATCATAATCAATCGAATTTTGCATTCCAGAATGATTTTTACCTGGATACACCGTCATTGTAGCCGAACCTCCTGCACGATTTATCTTGTCTACAAAACTCTTCATTTTTGCCGAAGTACTACTT
>CAKUXN010000018.1 GCA_934700415.1 uncultured Candidatus Saccharibacteria bacterium
GCTGCGAACATAATCGATTGTTCCTTGATAGCAATCATGCTATTTATTTTCTATAAAAAAATCAAAGGTCCTAAATTATCTATTAATAAATCACTCAGTAAAACACTCCTAAAACAAAGCCATCATTTTATCATTTCTGGTATTATGGTGTTAATATACGCCCAAATAGATAAGATCATGATTGGACAAATGCGAAGCGAATTTGAACTCGGTCTTTACTCTGCCGCCCTTGCTACCTGTACCCTATGTTCTTTTATCCCCGAAGCTATCCTCATTTCGGCGCGCGCATCCATTTTTGGCGCCAAACAATCTGGCAAAAATTACCTAAGAAAGCTCAAACAAACTTATGCTATTATTTTTTGGGCATGTTTTACCATGTCTCTTATAATCAGTTTATTATCTCCAATTATTATTAATATAATATATGGCGAACAGTATCTTGAAGCCATCCCCACTTTATGTCTTCTCGTATGGTACGTGCCTTTGTCACAACTTGGCGTAGCGCGTGGAATTTGGATCGTTTCAGAAAATAAAAATAAATACTCCAAGTATTATGCCTTTTGGGGTGTTATAATGAATATATGTTTGAATGCATTTATGATTCCGCTCTGGGGAATTTTAGGCGCCACAATAGCTACAATCATCACGGAATTATTCACTTTATTTATAACACCACTCTTCTACAAAGAAACTCGCATCCACACTAAATATGTCATAGAATCAATTATTTTTAATTTTAAGGAACAATAATGAAAAGAAGTCAATATTTATTAGCCGCAATTAAAGACCCTAAACTACTAAAAATAATTTTATCAATGAAGGGAATAATCCATATTTCCGACAAAGAATATTTGAATTTATTGTATAAAATGAAGTTTGGTTATTATCCAGACCTAGATAATCCAAAAACGCTCGACGAAAAAATCCAATGGATGAAACTCTACTATCGTAAACCCGAGCTTCCGCGACTAGTTGACAAAGCCACCGCTAAAGAAGAAGTAGCAAAAATCATTGGCGAACAATATATCATACCCACAATTGGAGTATATGAAAAATTTGAAGATATCGATTTTGATAAATTACCCAATCAGTTTGTAATTAAATGTACTCATGATTGTGCAAGCGTTATAATCTGTCGCGACAAATCCAATTTTAATATCAAAAAAGCTCGCAAAAAAATAAATAAAGCCCTTAGCGTAACCTACTATGGTAAAAATGCTCGTGAATGGGTTTATTCTCAAATCAAACCACGCATTATTATTGAAAAATTCATGAAAAACAAGGACTCAGATGACATAGTAGATTACAAATTTTTCTGTTTCAATGGGAAACCAGAAGTCATGTACATTTCTACTGGCCTCGAAAACCACGCCACGGCATCGATCAGTTTTGCCGATATGGATTATAATTTGTTAGATATCGAAAGAGCTGATTATAAAGCTCTGGATAAATTACCGCCAAAACCAAAATCCTTTGAAGAAATGAAAAAAATCGCCAAAAAATTATCAAAAAATTTTCCTCAAGTACGTGTAGATTTATATGAAATTAACGGCAAGCCATATTTCGGAGAACTAACCTTCTATACCTGTGGAGGCATGATTGATTGGAAAAAGCACGAATACGACGAGCGACTTGGAAAAATGATAAAGTTACCAGCAAAATATGATATACTTAAGTAAAATTAACAGGAGTTAACCCATAAAAATTACCATCGCGGGGGCCGGTTATGTCGGCCTAAGCCTCGCAACTTTACTCGCGCGAAAACATCATGTTACCCTCCTGGATATCGTCCAAGAAAAGGTCGACATGATCAACAATCGCCGTTCCCCCATCGCCGACCGCGAGATTGAAGATTTTTTTGCTAACAAAAAATTATACCTCACCGCCACTACTGATTGGCGCGAAGCCTTAAAAGAAAAGGACTTCGTCGTCATCGCTACTCCTACTAATTATGACGAGGAGCAAAACCATTTCGACACTTCTTCCGTCGAAGATATCATCGAAAAAGTCCTCACTCTAGAAAACGAAAATCAAGACGAAAACCCTGAAAACGTCCACCGTACCACCATGGTTATCAAATCCACCATTCCAGTTGGCTACACCGAAAAAATCAAATCAAAATATAATACGAATAATATTATTTTCTCACCAGAATTCCTCCGCGAAGGTCATGCCCTTTATGACAATCTCTATCCATCTCGCATTATAATCGGCGACAAAAGCGAAAAAGCCAAAGAGTTTGCGAGCCTTCTCAAAAAAGGGGCCTTAGCTGAAAACATTCCAGTTAGATTCATGTATTCTACTGAGGCCGAAGCCGTTAAGCTCTTTGCTAATACCTACCTTGCTCTTCGCGTCGCATATTTTAACGAGCTGGATACTTACGCCGAACTTCAACATCTCAACGCCAAAGACATTATCGACGGAGTCTGTCTCGACCCTCGTATCGGCAGTCATTACAACAATCCTTCTTTCGGATATGGTGGTTATTGTTTGCCAAAAGACACTAAGCAGCTCCGCGCTAACTACAAAGGCATTCCTCAGACCCTCATCTCCGCCGTTGTCGAGGCTAATGATCTTCGTAAAAATCATATCGCCGACATGATTTTCGAAAAACATCCTCGCACCGTCGGCGTCTACCGTCTCACTATGAAAGCAGGTTCTGATAATTTTCGTTCTAGTGCCATCCAAGATATTATGAATCTGCTGCAAAAAGATAATATCGAAGTTATCATATACGAACCCACAATAAATACCGGCGCATATAATTCATATAAAGTCATTAACAATTTCGATGAATTCAAAGCCTCTTCTGATCTAATCCTCGCCAACCGTATCGACGACAAATTAAATGATATTCTAAACAAGGTTTACACACGTGATCTTTATACACGGGACTAAAACGATTTTACCAAAATGGAGTATTTCTCCATTTGCCGTTTTTAGCTCACTGGTATTTCTCGCTTTTACTATCATCTCTGCCATTATTTTGTCAATTCTAATTTACCTTTCCGTTTTGCCACTTAAGTTCTTATTACCAGCAGTAGTTATAGTCTGCCTTCTTGATATCATTCTTGGTTATTTCACTTACAAAAAAATCCCCCAGAAAACTCCGCGCATTATTTGCATTATTGTTGAAATCTTCTTAACTATTGTTTTTTCGTTTATATTCTTCTATCTAAACCATACTATAGATTTTTTTGACACAGTTCGCACTTCAAAATATCAAATTGAAGAATATCAAGTAGTCGTTCCTTCGGCTTCTCCTATCACCACGCTAGAAGAATTAGAAAATCATACAATAGCTACCTACGACGATACCTCTAAAAACTATAAACAAGCTTTCGATGAATTAACTAACAAAATCGAACTCAAAAACGTCTACATTGAGAATATCAATGACGCCATTAAGTCTCTTCAGGACAGTTCCGTAGACTCATTATTTATCAAGGCTTCTTTAATTGAAATCCTTGCCGAAATTTTCCCGGACTTTAAGACATCCAATCTTCGTATCCTTGACACTATTATTATCAAAACACCAATCGACGCAATTTCTACTTTGGATATAGACGTCACTCAGAAGTCTTTCAATATTTTTATTAGCGGCATCGACACCGAAGGTAATATTTCTACCGTATCAAGGAGTGATGTCAATATGGTAGTTACCGTAAATCCACGCACTCACACTATTTTGCTCACTAGCATTCCACGTGACTACTATGTACAACTTCACGGCACACACGAACTTAAAGATAAGCTCACTCACGCCGGGCTTTATGGCATCAACATGTCTGTAAAAACTGTAGAAGATCTCTTCAATATAAAAATAGATTTTTACGTACGAGTCAATTTTGATTCCACCGTCAACCTTATCGATACGATTGGCGGAATAGAGGTCACTCCCGATGCTACATTTTACCGTCCGAAGCACAACTGTTATTTCGAAGAAAGCGTTACCACCCATGTCGACGGCGCCTGCGCCTTGGCATACGCACGCGAACGCAAAGTCTACAGCACTGGTGATTTGCACCGTATCCAGAATCAGCAAGAAGTTTTAACTGCTATTATCGACAAACTCACCTCTTCAAAAACCATCCTTACTGAATATACCCGTATTCTTTCATCTATGGTTGGTAGTCTGGAAACCAATATTTCTAGCAATCAATTTTACAAATTGTTCAATATGCAACTAGACTCCATGCCAAACTGGAAAATAGAACGTATCTCAGTCACCGGCGATGACGATCTATTACCCACTTATACTTTCCCAAATCAAAATCTCTTCGTCTTCATTCCGGATTCAAACAGTGTGCTAGAAGCCTCCACTAAAATCCACGAAGTTCTTGAAGCAAATTAATATTGTGCTATAATATATAGCACAAGCAATTAAAATAAACACGACAATATGGACACCGTATTTCAAATCATACTACTCATAGTTGGTTTCGTTATCCTAATTAAAGGTGCAGATTGGCTAATCGATGGAGCCAGCTCTACTGCTTCGCATCTCAAAGTCAGCAAACTCCTAATTGGTCTTACTATTGTTGCTTTTGGCACTGGCGCACCGGAACTTGCTGTATCCGTTACTTCCTTAATTAACGGCACCACCGATATGTTACTTGGCAATGCCATCGGTAGCAACGTATTAAATATTCTACTTCTCATCGGTATCGCTACCCTCATTCGTCCAATCAAAGTCAAAAAAGACACCATCGCCAAAGAATTACCTCTGCTCCTACTCATTTCTACTGTTCTAGTCGTTCTCTTTCTGGACACTTTACTTACCGGCAGTGGCATCAACACGATCTCACGTGCAGATGGTATTATTTGTTTACTTTGTTTTTCGATTTTTATTTTCTACATCATCTCCATGGCTCACAAAAATCGCAAAGACAAGAAACTCATCGAAAAACCCAAATTCAAAATCGGCCTTTCGCTTTTATTAGTTCTCATCGGCCTTGTCGGCGTAGTCGGTGGTGCTCAGCTCGTCGTAAGTTCTGCTTCTACTATCGCCAGAGCTATCGGCATATCAGATCGTCTTATTTCACTCACAATCATTGCTATCGGTACTTCCTTACCAGAACTTGTCACCACCATTAAAGCCGCCAAAAGAAACGAAAGCGAACTTCTTCTTGGCAATATCATCGGTAGCAATATCTTTAACATCTGTATAGTACTAGGGCTTCCGGTCGCACTCTTTGGCACCATCACACCAGAAAGCTTCGAGACTATCGACCTCGTAATGCTCGTAGGCTCTGCCGCCATCCTACTATTGCTTGCCAGGTCTGGCCACAAAATCACTCGCTTCGAAGGCCTTGCCATGCTTCTTTTATTCATTATCTATTATATCTATTTAATTTACGGAGTCTTCGTTTGAACTGGTTAGCCCTCGTCCTTATTACTGTCATCTTTGATTCTACTCGTATTTTTATTGACAACTACATTTCCGACCATTATTTTAAAGGTAACGGTGCTGTCTCGCAAAAACTATTTTATAGCTACGCCTTTATCATTCTCGCTATCATTTTACTTATCATTTTCGGACTAGATTTTTCCAATCCCTTCGCCATTATCGTTTTCCTTGCGTCCGGCCTCATGCATAGCCTGGCTGGTATTCCTTACTACAAAGCTCTTGAGCTCGACGACTCTACTAATCTCGGCATTTTCATTCAGCTCGCTCCAGTTTTATATTTAATTTTTGGCTGGTTTTTGCTTGACGAAAAATTCTCCATCTTTCAGCTACTTGCTTTCTTGCTTATTATTGCTGCGCCACTTCTAATTGTCTTTACCGCCAAAAAACGTAGTCGCAAAATCAAACTAAAAGCCATTTTCTATTCCTTAATTTATGTTTTTATTACAGTCCTCGCAAATATCATCTTTGTTAAAGAAAACCTCATCGCCGAAAATTTGAGTTTTTATAGCGAAATGGCCCTTATCTTTCTTGGCAAAGGCGTTGGTAATATCTTCATCATTTATACCCATCCTAAATGGCGCAAACGCTTTATTACAGTATTTAAATCTAGCCACAAAAAAGTCTTGCGACCGCTCTTCAGCTCGTATTTTATTAGTATCACCAAAGATTTTACCTACCGTGGCGCTCTCGCTCTCGCTCCATCTGTCGCGCTGGCTTCTGCAGCTACTGACTCTACTACACCCATCATGATTTTCTTTATGGGTATCATTCTCACTCTCCTTTGGCCCGAATTTGGTCGCGAAAAACTCAACAAAAAATCCGTCTTGACTCATCTTATTGCCACCGTATTAGTGGTCACTGGTATTATCATCCTGCAATCCTAGGAAGTGTGATATAATAATTGTATTGGTGCTTTGGCGGAGTGGTTACGCAGCGGTCTGCAAAACCGCGTACACCGGTTCAATTCCGGTAGGCACCTCCAAATTGTAAACCCTAAAATGGCCTCGGAAAGAGGCCATTTTTTAGTCTAATTTCATCACGGGTTTTTTAAGCTTACCTAGCCGCTCCGCTTTTTTAATCAAAGCCCCCACCTTTTCATGTTCCGCTTTTTGCTTGTCTGGGCCAAAAGCCTCCTGCTGCCTCTTAAGATCTCCATAGAAGCCCGTACCTCTAGCCGCATTCCAGAAATATTTTTCGCACGGCACATCTTTATAATGCCACGGCTTATTAAATAAATTAAAATGAATCAATTTTGCTTTTTTTGGTAAATCCTCTTCTGGTTCCATGTTCCACCATTTTGGCAAATGTAAAATATGTCCCTTTAATATCACGTTCAGATAGTCTTGATCTGGTGCCACTAAGTCTGCATTGTATTTACGCATCAGTTCAATCATCATCGAAAGATACTTCATTTTGCGCATTTTCTTAAGGTCCATTACCTGCACGCCAGAATTCACATATTCACCATTTGAAATACCCACCGCGTTATTCACATATGCCTTAAATTCTGGAATTGCTGTTACCTTTGGATCAATTATCGCCGCTAGCGCTTTATCGCCCAAATCCACATCAAATAATTCCCCAACATCACCAAGTAAAATCGTATCGCTATCTATATATACTCCCTTTTCATATAACGGAAACAAGCGTGGAATAAACGCCCTATAATAATATACTGCCGACGAAAAGAAATCCGCCGCACCTTTTTGCCTAGCCGTACAATACGCCACAATCGCCTTAAGGTAGATACTTCGCGTCATTTTCTTAAATTGAATCGCCACATTCTTCGTCACCAAGCTGCGAAGCCTGATTCTACTTACCCATGACAACCCATCGTGCAAAATTATCACACGGTAATAGCGTTTCTTATTACAATGCTGCGTTAAAGAATGGATCGATGCCGCAGCATATGGCGCATAAGCATTGTTTATCGTCATGAACACTGGCACTACTTTGGTGTATTTATTGATAGGATTTCCTGTCGAAAAGATACTCATTTGTCCTCCTTCTTCTTATACTGAAAATATTCATAAGTGTTTTTCTTACTATATTTTACCATACTATCGTAGGCTTTTTTAGCCAACATTGCTCGGTTCTCAACTTCAGATTTTTCAGGCTCTGGGAAAAACGGCCCATCTACATACACATCCATACGTGGCAAATCGCCATGCCTATTATTCTTGCGCTTATGATAAGTCGTAGTCATGGTAAAAATCGGCAAATTATTTCGTACGGCGTATTTAAATGATTTGTCGCCCGCTGGAAATTTTCGGACCTTTGTCGCGTACGGCCACACATGCGCCTCTGGATAAATCACTAAGCATTTTTTTTGTTTCACTAGTCTTTTATCTACCGCCTCATTCATAGCTTTTTTCTCGGCGTCATTGGTGCCTAAAGGAATTCCGCCAATCATTGGCAAAAACTTTCCAATCCCGGGGAGTTTCAAATTCACTGGCGAAATAATTGTAAAGATTCGTTTGTCCGCCGCAAAAGCTGGTCCAAACACATCATGAAACGGATTAGTATGATTCGCATACATTACATATCCAGTCCCTCGCGCCTTTTTTAATTTTTCGCGCCCATAAAATTTCGTTTGCCAATACCCTCTTTCATAATATTGCCCAAACACCCAAAAAAGCCTAAATAAAATCGCCGAGTATAGTCGCACAAAGGGATTCTTAGGGATATACTCATACCCCTCCGGTAGTACGACTTTTTCTTTTTGCTCCTGCTCTTTCGTTTGAATCGGATCATCTTCTTCAGAAGTATAATAAAACACTCGTTCTTCTTTTGGTATGTCTTTCTGAAACAATGTCGCTTTTGTCATCACAAATTCCCTTTAAGCTTTTCGTATTCTTCCAGTATATCATCATATTCAGTGATTTTCAAAACCTTATGAATCTTATCCACTTCAAAAGGTTTTACTTTTTGTACTCTAAAATACGGCCAAAATTTAAAATTATTTGAAAAATGATGGAGCACAGTATCTTTACGCGGTCGTTCCGCTTGCTCATTAAAGCGCCTTGGTATTAATTTCCGTCGCGTAATAGACTTATTAAGCGCCGCTTGGTCTGCTAGCATCATCCATCTTTTCGCACATAGGTTTACAGCTTTTTCGAACATTCCGTTTTTTATACACTCCGGCATATTAAAAAGCATTACGCCCGAATTCATATAATCTTGCTTTAGTCCGTGATAATAATAAAAATTCTTCCCATAAATATCTAGCACTCCTGCCGCTTCCACCCCGCTTAAATCCGTATCATAAAACTCGCCAATGTCGCCCCTGCATACTACATCGTAATCCATATATAATATCTTATCTAGCTTATTTAACTCTGGCACCTTATCGGCATATAGTCGTAGCATCGAGCAAGGCGTAAAATACGACCCCATATTTTTCTTCGGCAAATTTACCACAAAAATTTCTGTCGCATCAATTAATTGTACAAAGCTTTTCGAATTTTTCTTTTTCACTAATCCATCTAAGAACTTCGCTGACTTTTCTGTGAATAGTCGCACATCTTTATAGCGAATTGTCATTATATATATATTAAGTGGCTTCGTATTGTATTTTAGAAGCGACAAAATTGACACCAGAAGTCCCCTCGCGATACCTTTATCGCCACAATATAAAATATTCATATCACCATTATATCACTGCTAGTTGGATTTCTTCTTTAACTCGATTTTATACTCAATGGGAAGCTCCGGAAGGGAAGTTTCCAGCAAATCACACCTTCTCGGGAGAGATCTAACGACCTCTCACCAGGAAGATGCTCATTCATGAGGCTCGGAAGGCTAAGACCCCGACCCGCCAGCTACGCAACGCACTGGGGACCCGCCGCTCTTATTTTTGTAATCCGTACCGGGGTCGACTTCAGAACTACTAATATACAGGTAATACGCGTAGTATCTATCGTGAGCCGACGACGACCAATAGCGGCCCCAGTTGCCACGCCAGTTAGAGGCCGAAGCATACCAGAAGCCAGAGTAGATAAAGTTGTTAGGGAAAGCACGGAAGGCCATGGAAGCATTATTACCTTCTGGATTGCCAGTATATTTTGGGCGGGTTGAGCTTGAAGTATTAGCTGGTTCGTCTCCCGTGAGGCTTACGCCTAGAGCCCAGAATTCACTGTTTGCTATATTAGCTTTATCACCGCCTTCTGGTAAATGCCAGTTAGTTGGACAGATAGATGTATTACTTACATGTTCATTGTTCCTAGTATGTGCTGTAGTATCTGCAATAGCAGTATGCCAGGAGTAATAGTTGCCATATGAGTACCATTGAACATGGTCGTTATCAGTATTATGGCTAATGGATAGATCAGTTCCTGAAGCGTTCTTACCGCCGATGTTGGTATTATTGGTATTGAGTTGTGGAAGAGTGTAAACTGTTAGATTAGTGTATAGATTGTTGTGAGTATTTTTATCCCAGTTTAAATCTACACTTTGAGGAAGAGAGGTAAATACTCCACCAAAGCTGCCATTGTTACTTTGAGTATTAGCAGTAGTAATGGTGGCTTCGTTATTTAGTCTTAAGTTTTCAGTCATCCAGCATTTACCATCAGCGAGTTTAGCTACAGTATAAACATTACCATCGCGTTCGTCTTCTAGGGCAATGATACTGCCAGCTGGGACGGTAATAGTGCCATTGTTATAGGTAGCTTGGGGCATAGAGCTACAACGGCTAGAGCTGAAGGTTTGCATGGTGTCAGTAGTGTCTTTGGCAATCCAGACCGGATATAGTATCATGCCATTAGTAGAAAGGCTACCGGCAGTAATAGTAATAGTTTCATTAGGACCATAGACAGTAGAGCTGTTATCTGCTTCAAAGTCAGTGCTCCAGCCAGCGAAGCCGAAGCCTGCTCGTTTATAGTTGGGAGCGATGAGGGTGATGGAAGTGGTGGAAGTAGAGATATCTGAGCCAGAACCAGAAGCATCAACTGCATAGGTTTGTTTAGCAGCGGTAGGGTATTTAGATGAGATGGCAGTGAGAGTGGGATTAGAAGTAGAAGTAGAGATCATACTACCTTCTATATCACTGGCATTAGGTGCATAGCAGATAGAGTTGGCTGGACAATCAGTAGACACCATAGGAGTTACTGGTTTATTAGAATTATCTACTTTATTTGGATGAACTAGGGTATATTTAACTTGTCCTATATAGGTTCCTACTGGTTGTGTGTTTGATATATAAACATCATAGGTAGTAGTAAGAATTGAATCAATAGCAGTACCACTATTGTCGATATCAGTACCGGCAGTTCTATAAGCTACTTTAGTGTATTCTTGTGGTACTACATGCCAAGTAGTGAAGTTTTCTGTATTGTTAGTACCATCTGAGATAGTAGGAGCATAGGTACCGGATACGCTAGTGAGTTTCATTGACCAAGTAGAATTGGTGGTAGAGCCCGCTGTGTAGAGTCCGGTGTTAATGGCATTAGTAGTGTCACTAGTATCACTAGCTCCGCCCCAGTGGAGAGTGGTGTTACCATATTCATTGTTAGTGTATCCTATAGCATAAATTGCAAAGCCTGAGTTATCATTACAGAAGGCTTTGAGAGTAGTCTGGCCGATACCAGAAGGATAGTCGGTGCCGGAGTAGGTGCCGTTAATGATACTACCGGTGTGAGTCGTATCTACATTTGCAGTCATAGAACAGGATTCTAGCACGTTGACAGTAGTGGTGGTGGTGAAAGAACCTTTGGCATGAGCAGAAGGAAGGCTACTTGATAAGGCTAAAGCTGATATAGCAGTAAAACCGACCAAAGATAATAAACTAGCTCTAATAAATGTATCACAACAAGATGCATGACTTTCCATGATTTTAATTTAGCATAAAAAGTTTATACAAGCAAGATTTTTAAAAATGACAAGAAGAAATAGGCATGGTATAATTTTGTTATGAAAAATTTTTTTACTCCCTCTGACCCATTAGATAAAATTATTACTGAAACGATGCCGGAAAAAGATGTACTTGAGACTAAACACGTTCTAACTGGATGGACCAATATCGTAATTGAAGTAACCACAAATGAAGGTTCGTATTTTTTTAGATTTCCGCGTAATCCGTTTTGGTCAAAAATGATTGTAAAAGATGCTACAGTATGTAATTTTGTAGAAGGTAAGACTTCGTTTTACACGCCACAGATGAAGCTATGTTACGATAACGACGGGAGACCTTTCTCGGTGCATAAGAAAATTGAAGGATACACACTCGGCGATAGAATTTATCATCTGTCGCACACAGCACTAACTGGCGTGGCGTACGACGTGGCAAAGTTTATCAAAGAACTTTCTGGAATAGACCTTCGCAGTGCACCAGAAAAAGTAAAGTATCCACTATCGGATTTTCTTAAAGAACTAGATTACGAACATTACGATAAACATATCGACAAGGATCATCAGTATATTAAAGCCACCGAGATGAATAAGCTAGTTCATGGCGATTTGAATCTTGGAAATATTTTGCTTAATGAGCACGATAAAGTAATTGGCGTGATTGATTTTTGCTTTGCAGGCACTGGTAATCCAAACATGGACGTGGCGCGTATCGTATCACGACCAGCGCCAGAAGATTTTGAAAAAGCTTTTTTGAATTTCTTTGAAGAACGAGAAGAAATTGCTCGGATGAGAGAAGCCTGGCATCATATCGATAACGGCTACGCCGAGCATATTCGCTCGCATTTTCCAGAAATTAATTTAAATCAGCTGTAAGATAGTTAATTTTGGCGACGCGGCGAGCTTCGTCGTCGTCTGAAGGAAGTTCTTCGCGAGTGGAATAGTCAGTGAAGACACTGAGAGAATTTTCGATGGGGCCATCATAGACTGGTTCTTTGTCATACACGCTCCAAATAATCGTGCGCATACTAGGTGCACTAGCGGCGTAAAATTCCATCGCCTTTTTGGTGGCACGAATAAACTCCTGTTCAGTTTCTTTAGTATGACGCCAGGCGCGGTTTTTAAGAAAATGTTCGGTAACGGTAGGAGAGGTAGCAATCATCAAAAGTAAAACTTTGTAATGATTTTGCTTCAACATATTTAATAATATTTGTTCAATCGCAGGGTCTAGTAGTGTAACGTCTAGGACGATATCATATCCAGCTTCGGTAAGAGTGTGAAGTGTGAGAAACATCATAATAGTACTGAACTCGTCAGTCATTTTGCGAAGATCTTTTTCACCGTAAAAATCCTTGATTTCTTGATAGTGTGGGTGATATTCTACAAATTTACGTGCAGCGATAAGAACAGGAG
>CAKUXN010000019.1 GCA_934700415.1 uncultured Candidatus Saccharibacteria bacterium
GTAGGCTGTACTTAAAACTGCAAGGAAGAGACGCTCAACACCAATAGATGGTTCTATGACGTGAGGTACAAATGATTCACCGGTGTATTTATCGCGATATTCCATAGATTTACCGGATTCATGGGCAATGTTCTGCAAATCAAAGTCGGTGCGATAGGCAAGACCCATCAG
This sequence comes from uncultured Candidatus Saccharibacteria bacterium, assembly GCA_934700415.1. GTDB lineage: Bacteria > Patescibacteriota > Saccharimonadia > Saccharimonadales > Saccharimonadaceae > Nanosyncoccus. The sequence continues at coordinate 172 of CAKUXN010000019.1, forward strand.
TTCTTCCTCGCCGTTGGGGTATTCAAACATATAATCAATAGTGTGTTTTGAATAGTGAGCGCGATCTTCTGCGGGAACTTCATATTCATGAAGCTTATCGGCAGGGAGGCCCATGATTTTTTCGAAAAAATCGTGTTGAAGCAAACGCATTTTTTCAAAATTTTCTTCCCAAGTATCTGGTGCAACAAAATATTCGATTTCCATTTGAGAGCATTCGCGATCACGTAGAATAAAATCACGTGGACTAATTTCGTTTCGAAAAGCCTTACCTTGCTGGGCGATACCAAAAGGCAAAGTAGGATAGATAGTATCAACGACATTTTTGTAATTGGCGAAAATACCTTGGGCGGTTTCAGGACGAAGATAGGCAACTGATTTATTAGCTGTTTCGGCGTCATCGTCTGGGAGTACTGCGCCGACGTGGGTACTAAACATCATGTTAAATTTACGAATTGGGCCCCAATTTTCTTTGCCACAGACTGGACATTTAGTATGGGTAGCTAAAAATTCTTCGGTGGTGACGGATTCGGTAATACCTTCAGCGATTTTGTCGGCACGAAAACGAGATTTGCATTCTTTACATTCGACGAGTGGATCAGCAAAAGTGGCAACGTGGCCGGAAGCTTCCCAGGTGCGCGGATTCATAAGAATGGCGGCGTCGACACCGTACATATCGTCACGGGCTTCGACGAAAAAATTCCACCAAGAATCCATGATTTTTTTCTTAAGAGTGACACCGAGAGGGCCAAAATCCCAAGTGCCAGCGAACCCACCATAAATATCACTGCCGGGAAAAATAAAACCGCGGCGTTTGCATAAACTTACAATATCTTCTAATTTACTCATGTACTTATTATAGCATAACTAAAAGCGTTTGATTTAGGTTGGGTTTATAATGGGTAAAAATGCGTTATAATATATTTGTATGAATAAAAAAGGTCCAACTAATTTCAAACGAACGTTACATTATTTTTGGCTTGCTTTGATGCAATACAAAGTGCGAACTATTTTGATTTTAATTTTGGTGCCTTTATGGATTTTTATTTCTAATGTAGTGGTACCATACGGTACAAGCGAACTTGTTGGTAAATTGTCCACGGGTGATTTTGAACTTCAAAATTATACTAATATTTTGCTTTTAACAATTTTGTCGGCAGGAGTTAATAATTTATTTGTGATTCGCGTAATTGATTGGCTAGATTGGTCGCTTGATGCAAAATGTGGTGAATATTTGTCTCAACTAGCTTTTAATGCAGTGATTAACCAATCTATGTCTTTTCATAGTAATAGATTTTCAGGGTCTTTGACTTCTGCGGCTAATAAATTGCCGGGAGCTTTTATTGATCTCAAATCAAATTTCGTGTGGGATATTTATCCGTTGATTTTGACTGTATTATATTCGATTGTGGTGGCGGCGATTGTGTGCTTGCCTTTTGCGGGAATTTTACTGTTGTACGCGACGGTTTATATGGCGATTGCGATTACGACGTATTATAAGACTCGCCACGTGGATGAAGGGCTTGCCGATGCAGAGAATAAACAGACGGGACAACTAGCCGATTCAATCACGAATGAATTGTCGGTTAAATCATATGCTCGGGAAAATTTTGAAAAAGCGAGATTTGGTCGTGCGACTGCTAGGACAAAGGCAGCAACTTTCGAAGTGGCAAAAGTTTCCCTTTGGCGTAATTTTTTTATGAACACAGTAAATATAATAACGTTTGCGGGGCTTTTGGTTTTGATTGTGGCGAGCCATAATTTGTTTGGACTTTCTCTAGCTAGTGTAGTATTTCTTTATTCTTTATCTAATTCTTTATTGTCAAATATGTGGACAATAAACCATATTTTAAGAAGCATAAATAGGTCACTTGGTAGTGCTAAGGAAATGGTTGGAATACTAGATTTGCCGTTTATTGTGGATGACAAAACCGATAAGCCATTAAAAATTACTGATGCTGTGATTGACTTTAGACATATTTCATTTGCGCATGAAAAACAGAAAGAAAAATTGTTTGAGGATTTTACTTTGATGATTCCATCTGGTAGGACAGTGGGGCTTGTAGGGATATCTGGTTCTGGTAAAACGACTTTAACGAAATTACTACTTAGATTTGCGGATGTTAAAAAAGGAGCAATTTATATTGATGGGCAGGACATTCGGGATGTGACGCAAAAAAGTTTGCGTGAAAAAATAGCATATGTACCACAAGAATCGTCACTATTCCATCGTTCGGTTTATGAAAATATTACGTATGGGAAGCCTGGGGCGTCGCGGGAGGAAGTGATTCGGGCAGCTAAACTAGCAAATGCAGATGAATTTATTAATAGCTTGCCAGATGGATACGACACTATGGTGGGAGAGCGAGGCGTGAAGTTATCGGGTGGACAAAGGCAAAGAATCGCGATTGCACGGGCGATTTTAAAAGATGCACCGATTTTGGTACTGGATGAAGCGACTTCTGCGCTAGATTCGGAATCGGAGGCTTTGATTCAAGATGCCTTGAAAAATTTGATGAAAGGAAGAACGTCGATTGTGGTGGCACATAGGCTGTCGACGATTGCAGGGTTGGACGAGATTGTGGTGCTTCATGATGGGAGGATTGTGGAACAAGGTACACATCATAAGTTGCTAGCGGGTGGTGGCGAATATGCAAAATTATGGTCAAGGCAGTCGGGCGCGTTTTTGGAGGAAAAATGAATAGAGCGCCGCTAGCTGAACGAATGAGACCAACAAAATTATCTGAAGTTTTGGGTCAAGATGAAATTGTGGGTGAAGGTAAGATTTTGACTGAAATAGTGAAGAAGGGCGAGCCAGTGAACTTAATTTTTTGGGGGCCACCTGGCACTGGTAAGACTACTTTAGCGCGAATTTTGGCAAGAGAATTCAAGGCGGATTTTGTAGAAATTTCGGCGGTAACGGCAGGAAAAAAAGATGTAGAAGAAGTGGTGGCACGTGCAAAGACGAACTGGAATCTTAAAATTAGGACGATTTTATTCGTAGATGAAATTCACCGTTTTAATAAAGCACAACAAGATGCGTTTTTGCCGCATGTGGAGTCGGGATTGATTACTTTAATTGGTGCGACGACAGAAAATCCGTCTTTTGAAGTAATTTCGCCTTTACTTAGTCGTTCACGTGTAGTGGTAGTAGCACCGCTGAATAAAACAGCAATACTTGAAGTGTTAAAACGTGCAGTAAGGGCTGAAAAAGCGACTAAGCGCGTCACAAAAAAAGCTTTAGACTATTTAGCGGAACTTTCTGGTGGAGATGCCCGCTCGGCTTTGGGAGATTTGGAGCTTGCATTATCGCTTGCGGAGAAAGTGGATGAGAAAATCGTGGTCGAGGCGGCGGGACGTAAGGTGCCAGGTTATGATAAAAAAGGCGATAGCCACTATGACACGATCTCGGCGTTTATTAAGTCGATGCGAGGGTCGGATGTGGATGCGGCACTTTATTATTTGGCACGAATGGTGCAGGCGGGGGAAGATCCGAAATTCATTGCGAGACGTATGGTAATATTTGCGTCGGAAGATATTGGGCTTGCGGGGAATGGGGCACTAAGCTTAGCTACGGCTTGTTTTCAGGCGGTGGAGCGAGTGGGGATGCCAGAATCGGGTTTAATACTGGCGCACACAGTAACGGCGCTTAGCTTGTCGAAAAAATCGCGCGCCACAGCTGACGCTTGGTATGCCGCACTAGATTTGGCACGAAAAACGATGGGGGAACCAGTACCAGTATGGCTTCGGAACGCGCCGACGAAACTAATGAAAGATTTAGGTTACGGCAAAGGGCAAAAATGGGAAGCAGGATTTCATCTTGATAAAAATTATCTTCCAGATTCGATAAAAGATGTGAAAATTTTTAGTTCACACTAGAAAATGTAGTTTGAAAAACTTTACAAAATTAATTTTTTCATGGTAAAATTAAGGTAATAGTAACAAAGGAGTTATACAATGTCAGATTATGAGACATTAAGACTATTAAATGATTTAAGTAAAACTGGTTCGTCATCTACCAGTGGTGTTGAGGGAGCAGGTATTTGGCTAATCATCGCTTCAATTCTTGCAGTTGTCGGCGGTATTTTAGTTTACTTCTTGTTCGTAAAAGCAAAAGCAGAGCCAAAGAACAAGTTCCTCAAATGGTTGAAAGATTTCTTGTCATTTAAGGTGATGTGGATTGAGCCAATCCTAAAAGTTGTTTATTATATCGCAACAATTTTCATTGTGCTTAACTCATTCTCATTCTTGGCACTTGGTGGAAATGGTGTCCTTATGTGGCTTGCTACATTAGTGCTTGGTCCAGTAATCTTGCGTGTTCTTTATGAAGCAACCATGATGTTCATCATGATTTGGCGCAATACTCGCGATATTGCTGACAATGCTAAGAAGAAATAATTTATTGCGAAACAAAAATCCCCTCTTTTATATGAGGGGATTTTTTGATAATATATTATATATAATATATAGTGGAGGTAATATGCTGGCGCCAAATGAGATTGCGGAAACGGTAGTAAGGGTGAGCGAAAAGAAAGCAAATTTATCGTGGTGGCGAATGTTGATTTTGGGCATATTTGCGGGGGCGTTTATTGCGTTAGCCGGTGTGGGCGCAACTTTCGCGAATGTGTACGTGGGGAAAATCGCGGGAGCTTTAGTATTTCCAGCGGGACTTGCAATGGTAGTAATTGCTGGGAGTGAATTATTTACTGGAAATAGTTTGATGGTAACGGGGTTGCTTAGCCGTAAATTCGGATTTTCTAAGTTATTAAAAAACTGGCTCTTCGTATTTATCGGAAATTTGATAGGCGCTGTGATAGTGGCTGGTCTTGTAACGGTAAGTGGGGTATTCGATTCAATTTCTGAGACAGTGATAGCTACGGCAAATGCAAAAGTGAATCTGGGCTTCGGTGAAGCGATGATTCGTGGGGTATTATGTAATTTTTTGGTGTGTATTGCAGTATGGATGGCTTTTGCGGCGGATTCGGTAGGCGGAAAAATTGCGGCAGTGTTTTTGCCAATTATGCTATTTGTACTATGTGGTTTTGAACATTCGGTAGCAAATATGTTCTATGTACCAGCAGGAATGTTTATGAGCGCTCTGGGTGGCGTAGTGGGGTCTAGCGTAGCGGGATTTTTAGTTGGAAATTTAATTCCAGTGACTTTGGGAAATATAATTGGCGGAGCAATATTTGTAGGTGGCGGGTATTATCTTGTGTATTTGAAGAAAAATAGTAACAAAAAATGAAAATTGTGGTATAATAAGTTAAGTAACGCCGGCGCTGTAGCTCAGTTGGTAGAGCAGAGGCCTGAAGAGCCTTGTGTCACTGGTTCAAGTCCAGTCGGCGCCACCACATTTAAAATTTGGGTCGGTAGCTCAGCAGGTTAGAGCACGGGCCTTTTAAGCCCGGTGTCGAGGGTTCGAGCCCCTCCCGACTCACCAAGTAATGGTTCCAGTATCGCGTATCGAGCTGGGAACCCTCGTTCTTCGAATCGAGGGTTCGAGCCCCTCCCGACTCACCACACGAGAAGGACGCTTAGCTCAGTTGGCTAGAGCGTGTCTTTGACGTAGACAAGGTCAGAGGTTCAACTCCTCTAGCGTCCACCACAGCTCTTTAGGAGCTTTTTTGTTGTGTTGTGATATAATTGGATTATGAAAAAAATGAATACTTCTCCAATTTCTGGCATGCAAGAGCTGGTACCAGTAGAGCAGGCTACTTTTGATAAGCTTAAAACTGAAATTTCAGAAGTATACCATAAACACGGATTTTTGAATATTGAGACGCCAATGATTGATAGAAGTGAAATCCTTCTAGCAAAAGCTGGCGGTGATACTGAAAAACAAATATATAAAGTAGTGAAGACGGCGGAGTCGTTTGATGTGGCGGATCAGGCATTGAGGTTTGATCATACGGTGCCTTTGGCGCGTTATGTAGTGGAACACGAAAGTGATTTAGTCTTTCCGTTTAAGGTGTCTCAAATTGGACGAAACTTTCGTGGTGAGCGGGCACAAAAGGGAAGATTTCGTGAATTTTATCAATGCGATGTGGATGTAGTGGGTAGAGGGAATTTGCCACTTTATTACGATGCCGACGTGATTTCAACACTATTCGATGCGTTTAAGAGATTTGAATTAGATACGCCTGTGGTGGCAAGAATCAGCAACCGTAAAATTTTATCTGGCTTGATTTCGGAATATAATTTAGAAGCCAAGGCGGATGAGATTTTTAATATTATTGATCATTCAGAGAAAGTTCCAGTTGAGAAGACCGAGGCGGCCTTTAGTGAGATTGGGCTAGGTAGCGAGCGGGTGGAAACGATTTTGAGATTTATTGATATCCATGGCGTACGCGAGGAAGTTATAAGACAGTTAAAAGAACTTAGTATTAATAATGAATCTTTCCAGGTTGGAATCGAAGAATTAGATGCGGTAATGCAACTACTTGAAAAAGATGGATATAGCGGTTTGGTCCAGGCTGATATGAAGATTGTGCGTGGACTAGATTATTATACTGGTACAGTATTTGAATTTAATCTGCCAGATTATAGACAGATTGGTTCGGTATGCGGTGGTGGTAGATATGAAAACTTGGCTGGATATTTTACAGACCAGAAATTCCCTGGAGTAGGTGGCTCGATTGGACTTACAAGGCTATTTTATGTTCTAAATGATAATAATTTATTAAAAAGTCAAGAAGAGAAACCGATTGATACAGCTGTAGTGCCGATTACGGATAACGAACTGGATTTCGCAATGAAAGTCGCAAGAGAATTAAGAGAAAAAGGTGAAAAATCTACAGTAGTGGCGATGGATAAGAAATTGGGCGATAAATTAACCTATGCTGCTAAGATTGCCAAACAAGGTATTGTAATTGGCGAGAATGAAGCAAAAAGCGGAGAGTATTTGATTAAAAAATTTAATTAACCCGTAAATTAGTGCTATTATATATATTATATATAATAAATGTGGAGGTAGAGTGGGTAAAATCAACTGGCAAAAATGGTGCGACGAGTTTGTATTGGCCGGTAGAGGTATTTTGCTAGCCACAAAAGAGAAACGTTTCTGGGTTGGTTTTATAATTGCCTTTTTGCTGTTTGGAACTTTGATTAATCTTTTAGCTGGGGGATTTTCTAAATTCGAGCTAATGGGTGCGGTGGGTTTTGTGGGAAGTCTTAAAATCATCGGCGATGCATTGTTTGGAGTGTTTGGTTATAATATGTTGGTAATTGAATGGTTGCCGGTGTTTTCGTTGGCCCTGCTTCAGGGTGTGTTGATCGGGCTAATAGTACTACTTTGGCACAAAAAGAGAATTTCCAATTCGGAAAGTACTTCAAATTCTGCCAATGTGGAAAAGGCGGGGATTATTACTGGACTAATTGCGTTAGGCGCTGGCTGTCCGACTTGTGGTACGACACTACTGACGCCGATTCTGGGAGCGATTTTTTCGACTGGCGGGCTAGCGATGGTGGGGGTGTTATCTAATATTATTACGGTAGTGGCGGTGATAATTGCGATTTTAAGTTTGAAACGCATTGGTGAAGAAACCTATGTTATAATCGTAAATGAAAAATACATGAAAAAGAAATTAGCTAAGGTAAAAGAGCTTAGCGAGAAAGGGTAGTGTGGAGAAAAAAGCGGGAAAAATTGCGAGGTTGGCTTTGCTTGTGGGGGTAATAGTGCTAATCTTTGCGGCAATTATTACAAGTATGAACAAAAAAGCATCGAATTCCGAGATGGTGTGGGATATGGATACTACTGTAGGAAATGTAGATGCCAAAAATTACTTCATTATTTATTCGGACATTGCGTGTCCATATTGTATTGCCTTTGAAAATGCCATTATAGAACATGAAGACGAATTTAAACGATATATCGAGGAAAACGACATCTTGGTAGAAGTAAGGTTATCGGACTTTTTGTATCAATATGGAGAGTCAAAATCGATTGAGTCGCATTATGGTGCAGAGGCGATTTTCTGTGCGAAAAAAGAGGGAAAATTCTGGGATTATTATAATCTAGCTGTAACTAGAGTGTGGGATGAATTTTTTTCAAAAGGGGGTAAATCAGCTTTCGGCGAGTTTAATAAATTAGGAAAAGATTATTGGATTAAAATGGGTGAAGAAGTTGGTTTAGGGGAAAGTTTTGCAGATTGTGTAGAGAATGATGAAACAATGGCGGAAATTGATACAAATGCCAAGAAGACTGCAAAATTGGTGGATGGTATGCCGTACTTTAAGTTCAATAGTTACACTTCGGGTGGATTTGACTTGTCCTGGGGATGGGAATACGTATTGATGTATTTCGACGCGGGATTAAAATCGCGTTAATATGACTAGAGACTATAAACTATCACAACACTTCCTAAGGTCACCAAGGTTAGCGTTGATTTTGATCGGTCATTCTAATTTAAAAAAACGGGATTTGGTAGTGGAAATCGGTGCTGGATCGGGTGTGATCACTTCGGCGCTGTCCCATAGGGTGCGACATGTGATTGCAATAGAGCCAGATCATGAAACCGCCAAAAGGCTTAGAGAGAATCTATTTCGAAGGGGGATAGAGAATGTAACGGTAGTAGAAAAAGATTTTATGGAGAGTGAGCTTCCGAAAGAGCCATATAAGGTTTTTGCTAATCCGCCTTTTCACATTAGCTCAGCAATTATCCATAAATTAATCGAAGCGAAAAATCCACCGGAAGCTTTTTATTTGATTTTGCAAAAACAACTGGCTCTGAAGCTGATTAACACTGACAGGCACTATACTTCGCAATTAGGATTAAAATTGATACAAGATTATAATACGAGAATCCGATTGCCGCTAAAGCCGACTGATTTTACACCACCACCAGGGGTGCCAACGGTATTATTTGAAGCAAAGAAAATAAATATAGATTTTGTCAAGTAATATTAAAGCATAAAAATCATGAAAATCAATGTTGACATGAATTGTGGCTATGCTAAAATAGAATTAAGTTCGGGCCAATCATCGTTGAGAGAGGCCAGAACGAAGAGTTTAGGGTGGAGAGTGTAGAGTTGTTTTAGGCTATATATTCAGTGTTCACCTAGAAATTGTTTATTAAAATCCCTCGTAAAGGGATTTTATTTTTTTTAAAATATAAAACTTTTTTTGTGCTAAAATAGTGTTATGAGGCTTGATAAAAGCATTAATAAGCTTCTCACTACTTTAGTGGCCAGTATTCTGGTGATTGTTTTTGGCGTTATTTATATGGTGGGGCTCAGGAAGACTTACGCTGAAGGTGATGGAGCCGAATCCATAGTAAATGAATATTTTGTGAATATTTATGATGGTAGCGATAAATTAACCGTGAGGACGGCTGTAGCAACGGTAGATGAGGTGTTGAAGCGTGCAGGAATTTCGATTGATACGGCTGATAAAGTAGAGCCCGCATTAGATACTAAGATCGATAGCGATAATTTCTTTATTAATATTTACCGGACAAGGCCAGTGGTAATTAGAGATGGTGCAGTAGATAAATATATAATGGTGGCGAGTTATGATACAAAAACAATGGCGCGTGAAGCTGGATTAGTTATTTATGATGGCGATGAAATTACGTTAAGAAAAAATACGAATTTCCTAGAAGCTGGTGCGGTAGAAATTTACGAGGTGAAAAGAAACGGTGGTCGCACAGTAACAGAAGAAGAGGAAATTGCTTTCGATGAACAAACGGTTAAAGATTACAATATAGCTCCAGGCACGCGCGAAGTGAGGCAGCTAGGTGAGGTAGGATTAAAGGTATTAACATATGAAGTATTTTACGAAAATGGCGTAGAAACTAAGCGCGAATTTATTGGCGAAGAAGTTAAGCGCGGGCCCGTGACGCGAATTGTGGCAGTGGGGGCTAGTGAAATTGAACGAACACCGCTAACTGCCATGCGGGGACGTAATCGCTATACGGTGAAAAAATCAGATGGTACAATTGTAGAAAGACAAGAGACTTATTATGACTTGCCGATGCAAGGAGTGATGGAAATTGCAGCGCGTGAATGTGGCACGAAAGCTTACTATACAGTGCGAGAAGACGGCGTGAAGGTAGATGCTGAGGGTTATGTATTAGTAGCAGCACATTTGGGATACTATCCAAGGTGTTCAGTAGTAGAAACTTCGCTCGGACTTGGGCGAGTATATGATACGGGTAGCTTTGCTGATACAAACCCAGAACAATTTGATCTTGCGACGGATTGGACTAATCGTAATGGTAAATAAGGCTTTAGGACAGCACTGGTTATATAACCGGACAATCTTAAATGAGATTGCGGAACTTACTGGTGGCGGCGAAGTATGCCTTGAAATTGGGCCAGGACTAGGGACTTTAACGGCATCTCTATTTAAAAAATTCGATAAAGTGTTGGCGGTAGAATTTGATGAAGATTTGGCAAAGAAATTACCTGGTTCTTTTCCGGGGAAGAATCTGGAGGTAGTAAACGCTGACATTCTGAAATATGATTTAAGTGGGATGCCAAGTGGCTACAAAGTGGCAGGTAATATACCGTATTACATTACGAGTCCGATTATCGAGAAAGTGTTAAAAGCCGAGAATCGGCCAGCCAAAGTGGTACTCTTAATGCAAAAAGAGGTAGCGGAGCGAATTGCAGACAAAAAAGAAACCATGCTTTCTCTAATGGTAAAAAATTATGCCAATATAGAGCTCGGCCCAGTGGTGAAAAAGGATGAATTTACGCCACCACCAAAAGTGGACTCGCAGGTGCTAGTATTAACACCGCATGCGCCAAAAGTTCCGGAAAAAGTGTTTACGTTAATAAGATTAGCTTTTGTTTCACCGCGGAAGAAGCTGATTCATAACCTTACGCCGCTAAAATCTAAAGAATTTTTACAAGAGGTATTTAAGAAGCGGGGAATTTCTTTGGACGCGCGACCAGCGGATTTGCATTTAGAGGATTATCAAGTTATTTTTAATGATTTGATGGTATAATAACTGTATGTTAGATGTGAAGTTTATCAGAGACAATCTCGCTTTGGTGAAAAAATCTACCAAAGAAAAAGGCTACAAAACAGACATAGATGAAGTACTTAGGCTAGATGATGAGCGAAAAGAAGTGCTACTTCGTGTAGAGAAATTACGTACGGAACGCAACGAAATATCTAGTAAGATGAAGGGTGGCAAACCAGCTCCAGAATTGATTGAGCGAGGTAAACAAATTAAGGCGGATTTAGCGGAAGAAGAACAGGCGCTGGCTTCAGCTGAAGAAAAGCTCAAGAACCTCTTAAAAACAGTGCCAAATGTGATTTTTGATGATGTGCCGCTGGGTGGAGAAGAATGTTCGGTGGAGGTAAAAAAGTGGGGGAAGAATCATACTACTGGAGTGGATCATTTGGACTATGCTACGAGTCGTGACTGGGTAGATTTTGAACGTGGTGCGAAGGTAGCAGGGGCGAAGTTTTATTATCTGAAAGATGGTTTGGCTTTGCTTGAAAACGCCTTATTCCAATATGGACTAAGCAAAGTTTTGGAACATGGCTTTACTTACATGACGGTGCCAGATATGGTGTCGTCGCGCGTACTTGAAGGGTGCGGTTTTAATCCACGCACTAGCGAGCAATCGGATGAGTATTACATTGAGGGCGAAGATTTGGCGATGATTGCTACGGCCGAAATGCCACTCACTGGTTATCATATGGATGAAATAATCGACGAAGATAAACTACCATTATTATATGCAGGATACTCGGCTTGTTTTAGAAAAGAGGCGGGGACATATGGTAAATATACACGTGGTTTGTTTAGAGTACATCAGTTTAATAAGCTAGAAATGTATGCATTTTGTTTGCCGGAGCAAAGCAAAGAGTTACATGAGAAGATTCTTGCGATTGAAGAAGATATTTGGCAAGGGTTGGGTATACCGTATCACATTATAAATATTGCGGCGGGGGATCTTGGCGCGCCAGCAGCCAAAAAATATGATATGGA
>CAKUXN010000020.1 GCA_934700415.1 uncultured Candidatus Saccharibacteria bacterium
GCCGAATCAGTCGGTGAAGTTATTGCGAATTTAGCAAATAAATATGAAATTATTATCGCTCACGGTAATGGTCCACAAGTTGGCAACATTCTCATTCACGAAGAACAAGCTGCCACCGATAAAGCTCCCGCTATGCCACTCGAGACTGCTGTTGCTATGAGTCAAGGCCAAATTGGTTACTGGCTTACGCAAGCTATTCATAATGCCTTTGCCAAACACGGTCAACGTAAAAAAATCGCTACCGTTATTTCTCAAGTCGTAGTCGATCAAAACGATCCCGCTTTTAAAAATCCCACTAAACCAATCGGCCAGTTTTATAGTGAAAAAGAAGCCAAAGCCCTCGCCAAAGAAAAAGGTTGGACCGTTAAAGAAGATGCTGGCCGTGGTTGGCGTCGGGTCGTCCCGTCTCCCAGACCTATTGATATTATCGAAAAACAGACCATTTCTGATCTTCTAAAAGATAATGTTATAGTCGTGGCTGCTGGTGGCGGTGGTATTCCTGTCACTCGTACTAAAATTCTAAAACGCCTTAAAGGCGTCGATGCCGTCATTGATAAAGATTATGCCGCCGAAAAACTTGCCGAACTCGTCAAAGCCGACATTTTCGTATCAGTCACAGCAGTCCCAAATGTCTATATTAACTACTGTCTCGAAAACCAAGAAAAACTCGAAAAAATTTCCGCACGCGAAATCGAAGAACTCAAAAAATATGGCTATTTCAAAGCTGGCTCCATGCTCCCAAAAGTTGAAGCCACTATTGCCTTCGCTAAAAAAGGTGGTACTGGCATCATTACTGATATCGACCACCTTGAAAAAGCTTTAGCTCAAAAAGCCGGCACTATAATAACTTCTTAAGCTCGTCTTTATAAGCTTCTACACCTGGCTGATCAAATGGATTCACGCCGAATAATTTTGCGCTTATTGCACAAGCGAGCTCAAAGAAATAAATCAGTTCACCAAAACCTTTTTCATCATATGACGACACGCCAATCGCGAGAACCGGTATTCCACCTGCCGTATGAGCCTTTTGCACTGCCCTCACCACCTTCATGTTCATTTCGTCAGTCGGATAATCAATAATCGTCTCCCATAGATTACGTCTTCCTTCCTGCATAAATTGCCCCAGCGAATGTAAATCTGTCGAGTAAATCACCGAAGCCGGCCAAATCCCTTGACCATTTTTTCCTTCTGATTCACCAAACAATTGTTTCAGCCACTCATTAAAGAATTCTGTAAAAGGCTCAAAACTCGCAAAAACTTCCGTATCATACCCACTCATCGCCAAAGTATAACGCATCCAGGCATATTTTACGGCTGGATTATCCACTAGCCCCGCACTCTGCCCATCAATCGTCGTAGTATCACTAGCCACGCTTGCTGCTTGCGAAAAGAGCTGCGTACTTTGCTCAACCGCACCTTCTAATAATTTGTCGATATCAATGCCAGTTACCGCCATCGGCAATAATCCTACCACGCTTAGCACTGAATATCTCCCTCCCACATTATCCGGGATTACAAAACGTTGATATCCATTTGCCGTAGCTTCATCATGAAGTGCACCATTATTGGCATCAGTCGTCACGTAAATGCGCTTTCTAGCTTCTTCTTCGCCGTATTTTTCAATCAATTTTTGCTTAAATGCCGAAAATGCCATCGAAGTTTCAAGCGTAGTACCAGATTTCGAAATCACATTAATAGAAAAATCCTTATCCCCCACTTTTTCCATCGTATAATATAGTTCTCGTCGTGACAATGATTTACCTGCATAGATAATCTTTACACCAGAATTCGGCCTTAAAGCTTCAATCACAGCCCGATGTCCTAAATACGAGCCGCCAATCCCTACGCATACTAAATATTCCGAATCCTCAATAATTTTCTTCGCCGCGGTCTTAATCTGTTCAATTTCCTTCGGATCAATCGCTCGTGGCAACTGCAAAAAACCGCTCATTTTATCAGTCGAAATTTCATTAAAAATCGTAGCGATTTTATTCGCATCCACATTTGGGCTGAAATTTACTGTAATCATAATACCTCCGTTTCCTCCATTATATCAAATCTCTATCGCTTTTAGCTATTGCTTTTTTATGAAAAGTATGATATAATAAAAATAGAGTGTGGACCACGAGTATTTTAGGAGGTAATTAACTATGTTTACTGTTTTCGTAGAAAGAAAAGTAACCGAGAATGCACATAAGTTAAACGAAGTCTTAAGAAGTCACAATTTCGAACTGAATCTCGTCAGCAGGAGAACCGGCAGAATCGAAGCTCTTTCAGACGACCAGCAGCTTGAAGGAAAAATTGAAGAAGAATACATCATTCAGTGTTATTACGATAGCGAAGAACAGTTTCCGCCTCTGGAAATCGTAGGACAAATCCTTCACGACAAAAGCTTCATTTATCTTGAAGCCAACAGTGAATTATAACTTCTGCCCCTCCACCCCCTTACCCCAGAGCTAGTTTCTGGGGTCTTTTTATGCTATAATTAAAAAGTGCCCGCTTGGCGGAATTGGTAGACGCGCTAGCTTCAGGTGCTAGTGGTAGCAATACTGTGAGAGTTCAAATCTCTCAGTGGGCACCATTTTTTTGTACTATAATATGCTTATGATAAAGGCCAAATTAAGCTTTATGAATTCATTTTTAATTACATCGATCACAGCTCCACTAAATGGTATATGCAGGTTGGCAATCTCTTGCCCTGGATTAATTAACATTTATGCTTTTGGCGTTCTATTAGTAGTACCACTCAAAAATCTCGATCTTCCTACTGCCATGGATTTTTACAAATCTCTCGGTTGGGAATACACTGTTTAATTATTTAAAGTTTTAATTTTAGAAAAATTAATCTTTTCTACTGCCTGACGCAAAGCTTTTTCATTCCCATAATGTGTATGTATACCAGGAGCATCCGACAGCATATGTTGAGCAAACGGAAAAGTTACCGCTCGCTCTAATATAGCACCGAATTTACCAGTTCTAGCCGAAGCTACACTTGCATATTTTACATCTGCAAGTGGTATTTCTAATGCCTGTTTCATTTCTTCTGGAAAGAAAGTTAAAGAGAACAAATCACCGTCCGCCTCTCCAGCTAGCCTTCCATAAGCAATCGAGGTATTACCCTCTATCCAAAGTCTTTGATTGAGCGGCTTCATTTTTGCTTTGTTTAAACTCATCAAACATTCAGTCTTCTTTTTGCCATCTATACTTTTCATTTCACAAACAAAATCACCTTCGCAGGTCGTCGTCATCACCGCCGCTTTTACGTCTGGTGATTTAAGTCCATGTTTTTCATCATACGAAATTGTATCACTAATATAATCCATCATCACCCAAGACAAAAGTCCCGTCTTGGTGTTCTCCGCAATTAAATAATACTCCGCCCTTGCGCCCCAAAACACGCTCGTATGAATCCGAAACATACTTACGATCCCGTAATATTTTTCTGGTCCATTTTCAAACACCGCTGATTTAGCTGGCCGAAACCCCTCCGGCATGATTTTTTGCACCCTGCTTGGCTCCGGTATTTCATAAAACAAAAACGTACAATACGGCTCCACTACAAAAGGCATCATACCAGCTTTTTTAGTAACACTAGTCACAATTTTCTTTTGCAACCAAATTGGCATTTTAGCTAGCTTGGTTTGCAAATAATGTGTTTTTCCTACCCCCATTGGATCAACAAATTTTTCCACCCCTTTGGCATATTCTAAAACGTTCATGTCTAAATTATAGTAGATTTTCAAGCTCCGCGCAAACTGCTCTTTTATCGGATTCAATCAATTTCAGTCTAGATTTTATTTCGTTTTCACCAATTTCAATTGTACGCTTAAGCGCGGGATCTTTTCTCATCGGCTCGAAAAATTCTTTCCATACCGCAAATTCAGCCTCTTTTCGTATCACATTTGCCGTAAGCCTCGGATAGTAATCCAACGATTTATCTCCGGCCATTTCTTTTACATAATCCCAATGTGACGTCAACCACGAAAATACCTTCTCGCGACTTTTTGTATTTCTATATAAATAAACAAATAAATAAACTTGATCTTGCGGTTTGACAATCTCGGGTTTTTCAAGCAAACTCATCATTTTTTCTAGCACTGCGTCATTCTTTGATACTGTACCAGAAAATAAAAATTCAAATTTAATCTCTGGGTCTGCTATTTTTTCATAAAGTTCAATATATTTATCCACCATTTCCGGCTCTAAATATAATTTTGCGTCAATTATACTTTCGCGAATCTCTGGGTCCAATTTACTATATTCTTCCGAATACATTCCTGCCAAAGCTTCAAGATTCAATTTCGTTTCAGCATAAAAATCCAATCCTAATAAAATTGCTCTTAATCTAATAGTATTTTCATCATCGCCCACTCGCGTTACTAACCCAATTTCTTTAAGTTTCGGTGCTATCAGATCACCTATAAATCTCTTAAATTGTTTTTCCTCTTCCGACTCTGGCTCAAAGAAAACCTTCGTATTCATCGCAATCGAATAAACAATATTCCAGACCGCCGCCACATTCTCGTTTTTAAATTTTACAAGCAATGGCAATAGCGATGCTGCCGATACCAAGTCCGTTTTAGCCAACAAATTTCTATCAATCAAAAGTCGCAATTTTTCTTCCAGGCTTAATTTATCAAAATCAGCTAATCGTTTTTTAAATTCTTCTTCCGACAAATTAAGAATGTAATGGCCCGTCATATCCTCACGAATCTCTGGCAAAGGCCAATCGGATTTTTCCATTTCGCCATCAAGCAAAAATCTTCGTTGTGAAAATTTCTCAAAATTAATGCCTTCATTTTTAATCACTGGATATCCAGGTTGATCAATGAAAGCATGCATCGTTTTACCTACATCAAATTCCGCATATCGGTTCAGCGCATTCCACAAATCATCGCCCACCGTATTATGATATTTATATTTTTCGAAATAATCTGCAATACCCTTGCAAAAATTCTCCCAGCCCATCAAGCGCACGGTCATTAGCATCAGTCTCGCACCCTTAGAATAAACAATTGCCGAATCAAACAAAGTTGGAATCTCTGCCGGATCATGCACTTCTTGGTGCACCGATTGCACATCCCTGTACGCGTCTCGCATCAAGGCCGCATATGCATCACCAGTAAAGAACCCTTCAAAAATCTTATACTCAGGGTGAATATAGTCCACCGCAAAATATTCCATCACCGAAGCAAAAGACTCGTTTAGCCACAAATCATCCCACCATTCCATCGTCACAAGATCGCCAAACCATTGGTGTGAAAGTTCGTGCGCCACAGTGAGAGCGACACCTTTTTTAGTCCCAAGCGTGGCATTTTTTTCTGCAAGCAGCATCGATTCGCGGTAAGTCACTAGGCCCCAATTCTCCATCGCGCCAGCTTCAAAATCTGGTAAAGCCACCTGTTCTAATTTCCTAAGTGGATACGGTACCTTAAAATTATCATCATAAAACTCTAAAGATTTTGCCGCAATTTCATTAGCAAAATCTACCGTATCAATATTTTGATTCAAAGCCACATAGGTCGTTATTTCTATCCCATGCGAATTTTTTATTGTCTTTCCGTGGAATCTTCCAATCACAAAAGCGAGTAAATATGTACTCATCCTTGGCGTTGTTTCAAATTCATATTTGTCAACTTTTTTCACAGCAAAATTATACAAATATAAATCTTCATACTCTGTAATATCAATATTTTTGTCAATATTTTTCACAGTGGTATTAGCTAAAACTAAATCTTCCGTCCCACTCGGAATCAGAATATTCAAATCGAATTCAGCTTTCGCAGCCGGCTCGTCAATACAAGGAAAAGCTTCCCTAGCATAGTGGCTCTCAAATTGTGTCGCTACAACTCTCTCGACCCCACCATTATATTCATATGTCGACAAATACGCCCCCTCCATATTTTCATTCAACTTGCCATTATAATAAATTGTAATTTCAGTAGTACCAAGTGGAGCTTGGTAAATTTCCAGAGCTTCGCCATCTGCTTTAAATTCGGCCGATGTACCATTTATGAATACTTCCGATACATCAAGCTTTGCTGCATGGAATTTTACTGTTTCTTTTTTAACTTCACCAGTTATTTTCACTTCACCAATTACCGACTTCGCATTTTTATCAATCGCGATAGTTAGTTTATATTTTTCTGGTTCAAAATAAGTTAAAAATTTTTCCATAAAATCTCCTTATTATGTAACTGGTGTTAAAGTTAGAAATTAGTGTAGCTTCGCAACGGTAGGCAACTTTGCACTTTTTAGTATCGGCTCCAGCTCTGCTTCCTCTAGAGTTTCGTGCGCAAGCAATTCTTCTGCCAATTTATCTAGCACTTGTTTGTTTGCCTTAAGCACCGCTTCAGCCCTTGCTGCTGCTTCATCCGACAAAGCCTTCACTTCGGCGTCTATAAGCTCCGCCGTCTTTTCGGAATACGGCTTTTCGGTGGTAATCGTATAGTATCCTGTAGCTTCCGACGGGAACACGATATTTCGGATCGATTTACCCATACCTTCTTCAATAATCATTGACTTTGAAAGTTCTGCTACATTCTTAAGGTCCGACGAAGCTCCCGTTGTCACCGCATCTTCACCAAAAATCAATTTTTCTGCCACGCGGCCGCCCATCGCACGCGCCAAAATATCTTTTAGCTCATAAATATTCTTATAGTTTCTATCTTCTGGCGGCAAGAACCACGTCACACCACCAGTCTGTCCACGTGGAATAATCGTCACTTTGTGTACTGGATCGGAATCTGGCAATACATGCCCTACCACCGCATGACCAGCCTCATGATAGGCGGTAATTTTACGCTCCTTCTCGTTCATCACTTTAGACTTTCTCTCTGGCCCAATCGCCACTCGCTCAAAAGCTTCCGTCAAATCGTGATTCGAGATTACTTTATGACCTTCGCGTGCTGCTGTAATTGCTGCTTCATTTGCGATATTTGCAAGATCAGCCCCTGAAGAACCAGCTGTTTTCTTAGCCAAAGATTCAAGGTCGACATTTTCTTCCACCGGTTTACCCTTAAAATGTACCTTCAAAATTTCCAGACGGTCTTTTCTCTCTGGCAAAGTCACATTAACATGACGGTCAAAACGTCCTGGACGAAGCAGGGCTTTATCTAACATATCTACTCGGTTCGTCGCCGCCATCACGATTACACCAGAATCGTTATCAAAACCATCCATTTCCACCAGAATTTGATTCAAAGTCTGCTCATCTTCACGTCCTGCACCACCACGTGCATCACGTTTATGCGCCACCGCATCAATCTCATCGATAAAGATAATCGAAGGAGCATTTTTCTTAGCCTTACCAAATAAATCTCGCACTCTCGATGCGCCCACGCCCACAAACATTTCCGCAAATTCCGAACCCGAAATTGAAAAGAACGGCACATTAGCTTCACCCGCTACAGCCCGCGCCATTAAAGTCTTGCCAGTACCAGGGTCGCCTGCAAGTAGCACTCCACGTGGAATTTTCGCTCCGAGTTTTTCGTATTTCTTCGGATTCTTTAGAAAATCTACAATCTCCGTCAAATCTTGCTTTGCGGATTCATTTCCAGCCACATCTTTAAATGTCACTTTTTTCTTATCTGGTCCGTAAAGTTGCGCTCTGGCTTTACCAAACGACATCGACTGGCTGTTCGCCGCTGTCGCTTGTTTCATCATCCAAGACAAAAATACTACAATCGCTATAATTGGCAAAATTGTAATCGCAATATCAAATATCATCCCCCATACGTTAATATTTTCCTTATATTCAATAATCGGATAAGCCCCTTGGCAAGTCGTCAACTCTTCGCCAGCTAAGCCATCACAGTAATTAATTAACCCTTGGTCGTATAAAGTACCTGAAGGGTCCTTTCGTGAAATTTCCGTCGGCACGTCCTTGTCCTTTAAGGTAATTTCAAGAGTTTCACCAGTTACGGTAATTTTCTTAATATTTCCGTTCGGGTCATTTGCGCGCTGTATTACCTCCGAAATCGGCACCTCTGTCTTCTGAGCTTCTTGCGTTTTTATATTAGCAATCAAAAACATTGCAAAACATAACAAAAGAAAAGTAAAAACAATGCTTCGCACTGTGTTCGAACGACTGTTATTGCCCATTGGTCGTCCTACGTTTTTTTTAGGTATATTTTCCGCCACTTTTTTATCTCCTTAACAAATCTATTCTACCATATTTACAGGAAGTATGCTATAATAAAGATGCGTCTGGGTGTAGCACAGTTGGTAGCGCGCGACTTTTGGGAAGTCGAGGTCGCAGGTTCAAGTCCTGTCACCCAGACCAATTTTATGTCTGAACGTTTACATCACATCACAGGGTGTAGCGCAGTTGGTAGCGCTTTAGCGTAGGGACGCTGAGGTCGTCAGTTCAAGTTTGATTCACATCACAGGGTGTAGCGCAGTTGGTAGCGCGCAGCGTTCGGGACGCTGAGGTCGTCAGTTCAAATCTGATCACCCTGACCATATCGGACCGGGGGTTAGCGCAGCGGTAGCGCGCACGCCTGGGGGGCGTGAGGTCGCCAGTTCGATCCTGGTACCCCCGACCAGCTATAAGCCCAGCTGTTCGTCCGAAAGTGCCGCTTCCGAAAACGGCTTATCATAAGATTCAATCGCTCTTATTTCAATTTGTAATTTATCAATATACTCATCAATCACTGTTTTATTAATTTTGCCAGATTTTTCGAACACATAATCGATATCTGGCTCATTTTTTTCAATCTCTTCTTCATCGGGCAAAAATCCTGGACGTGAACGATCCAGATAAATATCCCCAGAATTATGATATAACGCTAACGACACGCTCGTAGTCGCAAATGCAATTATTACCGACGCCACACCGAGAATAATCAAATTCCTACCACCCGTTGTCATAACTTTTCTCCTAATTTGATTACCAAATCAAGCTGGCCCTTCGCTAAACTTCTCATTTTTTCCGTATCGTCCGCCACAATTTTTCGCTTACTCCTCACTCTAGTCAGCTTATCGTAAAATTTCGCTGGCTCCGTTTTACAATCCGTAGCAATTAAATCCTCTAGTCCTTTCTGATATTCAATAAAATCCGCAATAAAGCTATTCCTAGACTTAGTAAAACTTTCCTGGTTATCAATTAATTTATTATCCACCATATTATTTTCCACCAATCTCACATTGAGCGGCGTAATAAATTTAGAAAGTATTGTTTCGTAATATCTACCCAAATAAACACGCGTCCTAGAATCACTATGCTGCACGGTACGCAAATTTTCTTTAATTTTATCGCATTGTTCAACAATAGTTTTTTCTTGACTCTCCGAAATCGCCAATACATTAATCGGAAACGCCATTGCCAATATCGTCATGGCTATCATCAAAAAAATCAATATTATTCTTTTCATATTAATATTATACATCACTGCAAAATCAAAGTCTACGATACCAGTTCTTCTACAAAGCCATTAGTCAAGAGCTTAATTCAATCTCGTTTTAACATCACCGTAAATGCTTCACTCGGAATATCAATTTTACCAAACCTCTTCATCCTTGCCTTGCCACGTTTTTGTTTTTCTAGTAGTTTCGCCTTGCGGTCTCTATCACCAGTATGAATTTTTATCGTCACATCTTTACGATACGCCCCAATTGTTTCTCGCGCTATAATTCTCGCTCCGATTGCCGCTTGAAGTGCCACTTCCCAGTTTTGTCTCGGAATCACTTCTTTTAGCTTCTTAGTAGTTTCTCTACCCAAGGCATCCGCTTCCGATCGGTGACACATCACCGACAAAGCGTCGATCTTGTGTCCGCCAACTAAAAAATCCACTCTTACCAAATCTTCTGTCTTATACCCCGAAAGTTCATAATTAAATGACGCGTAGCCCGAAGTCGCCGATTTTAATTGATCGTAAAAATCCGTAAGCAGATTCGCCATCGGCGCTTCAAAATCAATCACTGCTCTAGTCTCTATATAAGATACACTTGTCTGATGTCCACGTTTTTCATTAATCAAATTCAGTACGTTTCCGATCATCGATTTCGGCACGATAATTTCGCCCTTCACCCACGGCTCCCGAATTTCAGAGATTTCCGAAGCATCTGGCAAATCTGCCGCCGACTTAATTTCGCGCACCTCGCCATTGTTCATTACCACCTCATAGTTCGTTGACGGATTCGTCACGATGAGATCCAGGCCGAATTCACGCTCCAGCCTCTCGCGAATAATATCCATATGAAGTAACCCCAAAAAACCAATCCTAAGGCCAAACCCTAGAACCGGCGAATTTTCAGGCTCGTATCTTAAGGCCGAATCAGACAAGGCTAGCTTCTCAATTGCTTCTTTCAAATCCTTATATTGGTCATTTGATACAGGGAAAAATCCCGCATACACAAACGGCAGTACGTTCTTATATCCAGGCAAAGCTTCATCCGCTGGATTTTTTACCATCGTTACCGTATCGCCTACCTTTGCTTCGCGTGTAGTCTTAAGATTCGTTACAATGTAGCCGATTTCACCTTCTGATAATTTTTCGCGCGGCGACATCTTCGGCGTTAACACCCCCACCTCAAGTGCCAAACCTTTCGTCCCTGCTGCCATCATCAAAATTTCCGAATTCTTCTTTATTTCGCCCTCGAAAATCCGCACATAAAGCACCACCCCGCGGTAATCATCAAAATATGAATCAAATATTAATGCACGTGTATAAGAGGCCTGAGGACTGGATGGTTTAGTCTCTATGACTCGATCGAGTATTTTATCAACATTCAACCCCGTTTTTCCGGAAACCTCAATAATCTCTTCCCTGGGACAACCTAAAAGGTTCATTATTTGCGCCGCCACCCCTTCCACGTCCGCTGCTGGCAAATCAATTTTATTAATCACCGGAATTATTTTGAGATCCTGTTCCAAAGCCAAATATACATTTGCTAAAGTCTGTGCTTGAATACCCTGAGTCGCATCCACCACCAGCACCGCCGTTTCTACTGCTTGCAAAGACCTCGATACTTCATACGAAAAATCCACGTGACCTGGCGTGTCAATCAAATTCAAAGTATAACCCCTCCAATGCATTGTCACTGGCGTTAATTTAATCGTAATACCTTTTTCGCGTTCTAATTCCATAGAATCAAGCAATTGATCCTTCATTTCACGCTTCTCTACCGTACCTGTAATCTCCATCATACGATCCGCAATTGTCGATTTCCCATGATCAATGTGCGCAATAATACAAAAATTCCGGTTCTTATCCATATTCATATATTATAACATAATTCACCCATAATAAAAGCTCCCTCTCGGGAGCTTTTAAACTATTTCTCGACGCCTATCATCGATAGCGATAGTCTACCATTGTCAATCGCCACCAGCCTCACGCGTACTTTATCACCAACGTGTAGCACTTCTTCGACTTTCTTCAACCTGCGCCCTTCCACAATTTGTGAAATATGAAGCATACCATCAATTCCTGGCATAATATTCACAAATGCCCCGAAATCTTTAATCGTCACTACGGTGCCATTGTAGATTTTGCCGACCTCTGGCTCTTCCGTTAAACCCTTAATCCATTCTAGAGCTTTTGCGATTTTTTCTGGATCATTACCAGCAATCGTCACCAAGCCATCATCTTCAATATTTACTTCAGTCCCCGTCTCAGAAGTAATTTTATTAATCATTTCGCCACCCTTGCCGATTACAGCACCAATTTTATCTGAATTAATCATCAATTTCTCAATTCTTGGTGCATATTTCGAAATTTCTGCTCTCGGCTTTGGAATTACCTCTAATATATGCTTCAAAATAAACATTCTGCCTTCATATGACTGCTTCAAGGCTTTTTCCATAATTTCTACTGGAAGACCATGTACCTTCATGTCCATTTGAAGGGCCGTCACACCTTCTGCAGTACCAGTTACCTTAAAGTCCATATCACCAGCAAAATCTTCTGCATCCATGAGATCAGTTAATACATATGCCTTATCAACATCTGAAGCTTCTATCGGCTGACCTTTAGGCACATCCACCATAAGCCCCATTGCTACGCCAGATACTGGGCG
>CAKUXN010000021.1 GCA_934700415.1 uncultured Candidatus Saccharibacteria bacterium
CTCCAGGTTGGTAAATGTCGCCGTCACAAGTGTCTATATTATTCGTGGTGGCTGTTGTCCCATCGCACCACCCGAGAAAAAGGTAGTCGTAGTTGACTCTTTCTGGTACAGCGTCAGATAAGGTTATATTGGTATTTTCAGAAATGGCTCCACTGATGGTAGCTGGGTTTGGCATATTTACGACGGAATTATCGGCATTAGGTAAGTAATTTATAGTGTAGTTTGTCGTTACGACTTTGGCTGTAGCGATAAAATTGATGAGATTAATATAATCTCCAGATATTTTGTCGCCACTAGCTTTGGCACCAATTTTGAATTTAATAGAAGAATCGGCCATAGTAGAAATATCAGCTAGAAGAATGCCGGTATTATTATATAGTGGAAGACCATTATAACCAGTACTGGTACTACCAGTATTACCACTAACCCAAGTAGTACCATCGTCAGTGGAATAACTATATCCCCAAGTATCATCCGCGAAATTACTTAAAGTGGCCTTGTTAGAATCAAGAGAAGAGAATACATTAGTAGAATCAGAGCTATTAAGCCTTAAATCAGTATAGTCATGGGTACTATTTCCCACCGTAGCTTTGATATCATAACCTACTATATTGTTTGAACTGGTACTTATAGTAATAATGTTACTATCACTAGAACTACCTGACACTAGATTTTCAATAACTAAATTGCCTGAAAGGTTGATAGAGAGTACAGGAAGAAAAGTAAAGGAAATATCTACGTCATTTTGATACGATAATGCCGAAACTTTAATTATGTTTATTAAAATAACAAAACCTAGAAAGACCGTAATTATTGTACTATATAGCAACCTATGGCGTTTCATATTTCCTCTCTTGTATAAGATTATAGCATAAGTTTTATTTTATTGAATAGTTTTGTTTGTATATTATAAAAATTTCATATCTATTGGTATGGTATAATTGTGGTATGAAAAAGAAGAAAGTGTCGGACAATGTAACGGTGAATCGCAGAGCGCATTTTGACTATCAGCTCGGCGAAGAGCTTTCTTGTGGGATGGCATTATCTGGACCAGAAGTCCGACTCATTCGCGACCATCATGTACAACTTAAGGGTTCATTCGTGACGATTAGAAATAGCGAACTGTGGCTGAATAATTTAACCCTCGGTGCTGACACGGCCAGAAACATCAAACTCCTCGCCACCAAAAAACAAATTAAAGCTTTGGAGCGTGAAAAAGTAGCAGGTTCTACTGTCGTGCCAGTAAAATTACTGGGCGGTGGGCGCCATATTAAGTTAATCATTGCCGTAGGCAAGGGCAAGAAAAAATACGACAAACGTGAAACCATTAAAAAACGTGATATTGACCGGGGTAGATATGCTTAGGATTTTTTCCTGGAACGTGAATGGCCTTAGAGCCGTGATTCGGAAAGGAGCTTTTCAAGATTTTGTGGCAAAGTATGCGCCCGATATCCTTTGTCTACAAGAAACCAAAGCCAAACAAGGTCAAGTGGAAATCGATTTACCAGAATATGTTGAATATTGGAATACAGCAACGCGCGCTGGGTATGCGGGCACGGCAATTTTTGTGAAAAACGAAATTAAAGTATTAGGCGAATATAAAAATTTTGAAAAATATCCTGATCTTAAGGTACCAGCAGATGATTACGGCGACCCGATGAATGAAGGAAGAATATTGACACTGGAACTAGAGCACTTATTTGTAGTGACGGTTTATGTACCAAATAGCAAAAATGCCCTGGAAAGATTAAATATGCGCGAGAAAGAATGGGACCCGACTTTACGCGAGTACCTCTTGCGACTTGCTAAAGAAAAACCTGTGGCGATTTGCGGCGATTTTAATGCCGCGCACGAAGAAATCGACATTGCAAGACCCAAAACTAATCACCACTCAGCTGGCTTTACGGATGAAGAAAGGGTTGGCATCGGAAAATTACTAGAAGCTGGCTTCATTGATACTTTTCGCTTCCTATATCCCGAAGAAGTAAGATATACTTGGTGGAGTCACTGGGGACATGCTCGTGAAAACAACGTGGGATGGCGAATTGATTATTTCTTCATTTCAAAATCGCTTCAAAAATCGTTAAAAAACGCTGAAATCTATGAAGCGGTAATGGGATCAGACCATTGCCCAATTAGCATTGACTTGGAGTTTTGATGGATTATCTACATAAAATAACCGAAAATACTTACCAGGATTTATTCTGGAATATACCAGAGAAAAAGCAGGGAAGTGTAAATGTAATTGGTGGTAATCTCCAGAATTTTCGCACCCCGACCAAAATTGCAGAATATATCGTTTCGAAATATCCAATCGAAAAGGTGAACCTCGTGCTTCCTGACGTACTGAAGTCCAAGCTGCCGCCACTCGATAATTTGATTTTCTTGCCATCAACCGAAACTGGCTCATTTGCTGACGGGGATTTACTTCTGGAGACCTATAATAGTGGTGATTATAATTTACTAGTCGGAGATTTTTCTAAAAATTCTATCACAGGCAAAGCTGTAGCGAGCGCCTGTAAAAATGCCGCAAAACCTCTAATTCTAACACGCGATACGCTTGATTTATTATCAGAAGAAAAATTAGAACGACTACTGATGAATGATAGTATTATAATGTTGGGGTCTTTGGCTCAATTTCAAAAAATCTTTCGAGCGGTCTACTATCCAAAAGTTTTATTATTGTCACAATCTTTGGTCCAAGTAGCTGATGCGATACACAAATTCACTTTGAGTTACCCGATTTCCATTATCACTTTGCATAATGGACAAATTTTGATTGCGAGAAATGGCAACGTAAACGTCGTGCCACTAGAAAACACAGATTTTTCACCTATCACTTTGTGGTCGGGCGAATTTGCTAGCAAAATCTTGGTAATGAATTTATTTAATCCAAACAATTTTATAGATGCGGCGACGGGCGCTTTATTTTTGAGATAATTTTTTCTCGATATCGACTGCATCGCGCGAAATATTGTGACGGCGCTGGCGCAAGAAAAACCAGGTAAAGACAAAAGCCAGACAACCGACCGTAAAACCAATATATTTAACTGGGTCTGGCCAGTTGGTGGCAAAAAGAGTTACAGCATTCAAGACACCAAGACAGATAGTGTAACCATAACGCCTTGCTAAAATAATCTTTTTGGCGAGTGGAAAATTTCTTTTGGCGAGAGAATTTTTCGTACAGTTGTCTGGGTGACCAAAGAATTTTCCGTAGACGATAAGCTCGATAGTAGCGCAAACAACAACGTAATAAATAATAACTACTAGACCGACTATCCAATTGATACGAATTGTAACGTAAAGAACCTGAACAGCTGCGAGCATGACATCAGAAATCATGTCGTAGAGCGCCGCGTATTTGCGATATTTTGGAGTTTTGTTCTTAGGAAAAGGCCATTTCTTGGCACAAGTACCATCGAATGCGTCCGTTAAAACTGCTATAAAGAACATAATAAAGACAGCTTCAGCAGAACCGCTATGAATTACACAACCATAAAGTATGGCAAAAGCCAAAACAAATCTAATAAAAGTAAGTAAATCCGCTAAATATCTCATGGCTTAATTATATCATTAAAAACTTGTTCTAGTTTTTGGATTTGATGAGAAATTTTAAGGTTATTTTGATAAGAAAGTAGAGTATTACTCATATTATTAATTTTTTCTGGGTGGCTCAATAATTCGTTAAGTGCTTGGGCAATTCGAGAAGGAGTGGGGCCTGTAGCTAAGGCATAACTTTCTGGTGGAAGAATTTCTTTCATGTCTGGGTCTACGATTAAAGTCGGTACTCCTGCAGCAGCCGCTTCGATTAATGTCATGCCGAAAGTATCATAATTATAAGATATTAATACATCTAAATGCGATTTTAAAATTTGGGGCCAAACTTTATCAAATTTAGTGTTACCATAAAACTTTGTTTTTAAATGATGTCTTCTCGCATAACGTCTAGCTCGTTTTAAATCTGGGCCGTCGCCGTAGATTAGAACTTCGTAATTTGTCTGAAGACATTTTTGCTGCAGAATATCGAGCGCCTTTAAAAAAGTCATGATACGTTTTTCACCGGACACGCGCGAATGCCAAATAATTTTCATAGTTTCGCCTGGCAGTAGCTCGCGTGGCTGAATGTTCAAATCTAAAAGCTCCTCCTTGACGCCGTGATGCAGGGCGATAATTGTTTTTTTAACGCCATAGTGGATAAGTTTTTTTCTAAAATGCTCGGACGGAGTCAATACCAAATCGGCGTAATTTGCATGATTTACCATCATGGTCCACATTTTGGCTTTCGCGATAGTGTTAGCTAGATAATCATCACGGTGGACTTTGACTGGATGAGGAAGATACCAGGAATGAAACCAATTTAGCATCATAGCTACAAAAGTACGAAGTCCAAAGGGGATTAATTTTTCTTCGCCCATATCTTCGCGACCATGCATCACCTGCACGGTGGGAATATGAAGTTTTTTACCAAGCCTGAGCCCAGCAATAGAACAGCCGGATTCGTAATGTATATAATATATGTCAAAATCTTTAATTTCGGGGTGAGTTTTAAGTAGCCATTTTTCGATAATAGCAGGACGCCGAGAAACTGGAGTAAGTCCACGAAAAAATATTTTACAGCTGGGGACCATGAAAATATTTTGGCTAGCTAGTTTTTTGAGCTCGGCATCTGACTTTTTATAACCAGTGCTAAAAACATATACCGTGTGGCCACGCTTTTCGAGAGCGGATTTTTGGGCATTGATTGCGGAGACAATACCGCCAGTTAAATCGAGATAGCAATCAGAAAAAATCGCGATTTTCATATTCACATTATAACAAAAAGGTATGCGAAGCGCCATGAAAAGAAAAATGCCCAGACTTTGTGAGTCCGGGCTAGGGGGGTGGGGAACAGAGG
The DNA here is from genome assembly GCA_934700415.1 of uncultured Candidatus Saccharibacteria bacterium. Classification (GTDB taxonomy): domain Bacteria; phylum Patescibacteriota; class Saccharimonadia; order Saccharimonadales; family Saccharimonadaceae; genus Nanosyncoccus. Next base: position 4,895 of record CAKUXN010000021.1, read on the forward strand.
TTGTAGTTTTACCATTTGGCAAAAGTGATGCAGCCCTTACGGTTCTTGGTATTGTAATAGGCTTTGAATCTGTACGATTCATAGTTCACGTTTGCGTGAAATGAATTCAGATCGGCCATACAATATCCGTGCAAGTTAAAGCTTTCACCGGAGCCATCTTCGTGCTCGATAGAACAGATTCGGATGTTTTTGATTCTCATTGGAATACAGCCTGCGGTGGGGTCGTTTGCTGGCATCGTATAGCCTGCGGCAATACTGAAGCTAACACTAATGTTAGCATTTTTGCTGTACGCATATTTACATGCGTCAAACAGCAAATCCTTGCTTGGACCTACTACGATTTCGTAGTACTTTTCTTTTTCTTCGGTTGCAACTGTCTTTTTGATATCCATTCGAATATCCCCTTTCTAAAAGAGCTCCTCTGCATACGCAAAAGGCTATATTTTGGTTCATTACTAAACCAATGCTTTAATTATATCATACTTACGCAATTTTGTCAATATATTATTAAGTTAATGCCCGTTTAGCACAAAAAATGACGCGTCGCGCCATCTATGTATGGTGGGCAATGTGGGACTTGAACCCACACGGTATTACTACCAACAGATTTTGAGTCTATCGCGTCTACCAGTTCCGCCAATCGCCCAAGTTATGACTATTGTATCATAAAGCTAGCAAATATGCTATAATCAACCTATGGATTCAGAAACGAGTGGGCAGTCTTCAAGCGATCTGGGCCGACAGGCAGCAGCGCAAATCGCCAGAAAAAAAGTTTTGGCGGCCTATGCTAATGCTGCGCAGAAAAAAGTGCAGGAAACTTCTCAACCTGGACAACATTTGAAAAATGAGCCAATTTCACCTAAGATTAATTCTGAATCGTGGAAAAAATACCATACTGCTTGGCAAGATTATTACCAAAAATATTATAGTAATTATTATTCCAACGCCGCTCGTGAATATATTACTAAAGAAAAGCTCCGCGAGGCACGCGAAAAGGCTGAAGAAGAAGATATCCTTTCACACGAAGCACATACCCAGAATGAATTAAGATTAAAAATCCGCAAAAAAGCTACTGAAAATGCCAAAAAAACACGTCGCATGCGTAATTTTATCCCAATTTTAGCTGGGTTGACTGTAGTGTTTACGATTCTTTTTCTGCAATATAACCGTCTAATTTTTGCCCCAATTATGGCTTATATTTCACCGGGGAATGCTCCGGCCTCGGAAATTGAAGCTCTGGATCCGACCATTACACAGACCGTCTCGGCGGACCCGCGATTGATTATTCCGAAACTAAACATCGATGTGCCAATTAGGTTTGGAGTGCCGCTTTCTGGCGTAATGAGCGCCATGAACAACGGCGTTGCGCATTATAGAATTGCGGGCGCCAGTGCCTACCCTGGGCAAATAGGGAATTTTATTATTACAGGACATTCGGCGGGAGATATTTACAGTTCAAACCCTTATAAATATATCTTTTCGGGACTAGAGCGACTTGATGATGGGGATTTGATTTACGTAAATTATAATTCCGTACGTTACACTTACCAGGTAATTCGTAAGCAAGTGGTAGAGCCGTCTAATGTAGCTGCGCTTGTGACGCAGACCGACAAACCGCTTATTACGCTAGTGACTTGCACACCACTCGGAACTTCACGCTATCGTTTATTGGTGACTGGTGAACAAATTTCACCGAGCTACAATGGGGGTGAAGAGTCAAGTGAACCGCCCGTTGTGGATGGTGACGAGAATATCGAACTTCCAGCTAACGAGCCATCATTCTTTGAAGGAATTTGGAACTGGCTTACCGGGCAATAAGCCATTCACGAACTAATTCGCCATCGCTGAAATAATATAGCCATTTTTCGCTAGTAATAGTAACTGGAAAATGGCTAGAAACATTTTTTGCCAAGACACGATGATTGAGCCCATCGAAATCAAAAACTGATAATTCGCCATTCTCGACAGAATAAATCATATAGCTATTTAGCCAACCAAAATTATTAGCACCAGCTGACCATTCCGACAAGGCCATTGATTCCATATCTAGAGCAGCAATTTTTCCTTCAAGACTCATATTTACAAATTCGCCGCCATGGCCAATTTTAACTTCACTCGGAATAAAACTAATTTCCGAATCTAATATCTTGGTCAAATCATTTTTTTGATAAACCTTTATGTTGGCTCCTTCTATAACATAAATATATTTGTTGTCATAAAACTTACCAATCAAAACTTTGGCTTTGTCGGTAATCATTTCAATCGTAGTAGGTTCGCTATCACCCAATTTAAGTAGCCCAACATGATCTTTGCTAGAGAAGACTATCTCTGAATCGTAAAAATCATAATCCTGGACATCGCTCAAAATGATTGCTGAAATTTGACGAGTATTGACATCTATTTTATGTAAATTACCGTTACGAATAGCCAATAAATTCTCGGCCGAATGATCAAAAATATTAACATCTTCAAATTCGGTGGCAAACTCCCGTGTAAGGTTAATACTTTTTGCAGTATTTCTGATATCAAGAAGTACCCACTCTACGCTTTCGTTCCTATCAACTTTTAAAAGTACATGCTCGTTGGCACTGTCCCATTTTGCGGAAATTATTTTTCCATCAAAAAGTCCAGTGGTGGTACTGGGTGAACTTGCGGTGAAGAAGACTTTAGTTACATCCAGCGTGGTGGCACGAATCGTGTCGCTGTCTAGATTAATTAGCGACCAAGAAGTGGTATTGTTGGCTAGCAATAACAATTTACGATTCGGTGAAACTGAGGCATAAGTCGTAGCCGCAGTATCATAAACTGCTTCTTTAACACGGTTTTTCAAAAAAAGTTGTGGATAGTTCAGCCTATATAGCAGGCCTTCACGGATATTGACAGTCTTAGACCAAGTATCGTAACCATCTTTCGAAAGTACGACTTCGTGCTTACCGCTTGAGAGAATTTTACTAGTATTGGTACGCTGAAACCACGGAGAATCACCGTCTACGGTAATATTTGCACCTGTAGGGATAGAGTTAATTTGAAGCATACCCTGACGCTCCACTTTAAAATCAGAATTAAGCCAATAGCCAGACACGATTAAAGCAAGTACTATCACGGTCAAAATAACTGTAATTACCATAATAGATTCCGAGATAATCACCCGTAAACTTTGGCGACGAGCGCGTTTTTCTAGATCCATACTCATATTATAACATAATTTTAATAGATTTTAGCTCTTGCGTTTTGAGAAAGTATTTTGTATTATTAATATAAGAATAAGCGAGGTGAAAATGTTGAAATTTGAGCAAAATCAGAATGAGACTTCTGTCCATCGTAAACCGAGGGCTTCCACTACGATTAATCGTAAAATGGTAGCTAGGCCAGTAGCCGATCGGACAATGCTAACTAAAAAATCTGAGATTGTAATTCGGCGAGCTGAAACACAGCAAGAAAAGCCAACCCACACAGTGGCAACGGTTCATGCTAGCCAAAAAGCCCAGCAAAAGCCAGTAGTGCAAGCTACACAAACACGACCTACAGCCCAAGAGCTCAAGGCTACCGCTATCGAAAAAGCTTTGTCTACAACGATGAAGCAGGAATCTCCCATGGTAAAAGAAAAAACGCATTTTCATTTTGGGCTTAAGAGGGTTTTATTAGCCTTGGTTTGCTCAGTAGTAGCAGTTTTTGCGATCGTATATTTTGTAAACCTCAACGCTCCTAATATTTCACTTCGAGTTGCCGCTATGCAAACTGGCATAGAAGCCTCATACCCAGCTTATATACCTCGTGATTATAGCTTATCGGATATCACTTCGGAAAACGGAAAAATTACTTTAAATTTCAAAAATGCTAATGCAAGTACCGCCTTTTCGCTTGTAGAAGAAAAATCTTCCTGGGATACAAATGCGTTGCTTAATAACTTTGTCCGCAATGAATATGGCGATGATTATACTGTTATTCGCGAGCAGGGACTTACTATATATATTAATAATAGCAACGCTACTTGGGTAAATGGTGGAATTGTCTATAAATTAAGCGCTGTAGGTAATACTCTTACCAAAAAACAGATTAAGTCAATTGCCGTATCACTCTAAAAGTGATATAATATTTGCATGGAAAAAGCTATTACTCGTTTTGCACCCAGCCCAACTGGTTATATTCATATAGGTAACGTCCGCTCAGCGATTTATCCTTATCTTGTTGCGCGTCAAAGCGGCGGGAAGATGATTCTAAGAATCGAAGATACCGATAGAGAACGATACGTAGAGGGAGCAACCGAGTTGATTGAAGATACTTTAAAATGGCTCGGGCTTGATTGGGATGAAGGTCCACTCGTGGGTGGTCCGCATGAACCATATTTTCAAAGTGAGCGCAAAGACATTTATCTCAAGTGGGCGCAAAAATTAATTGAAGACGGTAGAGCCTATACTGACCCTACACCCGCAGAGAAAATTGACGAATATAGACGCGAGTGTAACGAGAAAAAAGTACCGTTTTTGTATCGTAATTTCCGCCCTGAGAATCCACCCAAATGGGAGCCTGGGATGCCGATTCGTTTTAAAACTATCCCAAAAGAGTACAGCTGGCACGATGAAGT
>CAKUXN010000022.1 GCA_934700415.1 uncultured Candidatus Saccharibacteria bacterium
TTCCAGTCCCTTGCCCCTAAAATCGGCAGACCGATGTTAGAATGTAAATAGTACAAATTAGATATGGAATAATCCTTAATATAGATTTATTATTAAAGTTAAAGATTGGAGGAGTAATACATGGCTACACAGTACTCAGAAGAATTTAAGAAAGATGCAGTAAAATATTGGGAGGAGCATAAAGATTTAGGCATTAACGCATGTGCTAAAAATCTAGGCATATCTAAAAGTGCACTATCTACATGGCGTAAACTTTATGAAAGTAATGAAGGTAACATACCAACCCGAGGAAGAGGCAATTACGAAAGTGATGCTGCAAAAGAATAGCTATCAGGGGTATTATAATTTGGCATTAAGGTTGATGACCAAATTTTACCACTAGATCTATCTGTAAAAATAACGTTATTTCCCAATGTACTTTGATCTATAAATCTGTTCTTAGTAATAGCATTACCATTATAATAAATATAATTTCTTCCATCATACATTAAAATTTCACTTAATTTACCGTTTGTATGCATTGACATAGTTAAATCTTTATCATCCATGATGATAATAGAGCCATCATCGTCCGTCATTAGCTCTAGTTGCATTTCATCGGCATATTCAAGCAATTTGTCTTGTGGCATTTCTTCCGCAATATCCATTGCTTGTACTTTTTTCAGAATTGGTTTTTTATCGGCGAGCAGAGCATCAAGTGTTAGCCCCTCCGCAAATGATAACTTATATTTTTCGGTTAGTTCTTTTGCTTTAGCTTCGGCAATCACTTGCGACTTAAAATCATACTGGAATAAATTTTCAAACTTTGCCTGATTAAATACAATAATTATGCCATCTATAATTGCTACCTGATTGTCATCGGGCATCTTTAATGCGATTTCTGCCGAAAAAGGCTCAAACGACTCGCCATTAATCTCCCACGAGGTAGCACCTTTAAGTGCCGACGACGCTGGCAATAACTTTGCGATATAGAAAGTCTTCATCCCTTCATCGCCAGGGTAAGTAAATTTAGCAATAATTCCTTTTACTTTCTTAAAATCATATTCATTCTCGGAAAAATAATCGATAACCTTGTATTCAATTTCAATCAAATGAATTAAAGATTCCGCACGACCGACCTTAGAAAGGGAAGTACGATAAATCACTTTCTCCTCACCATCGGCTTTCTCGTACTCGCGGCACTCTAATCCCTTATCGGCTTCCTCGATAATGAAATGCACCGCCTCCTGCATAAACATCGACTTCACCGCCCCTGTCAATTTATCGGAATACTTAATCTTATAAGGTGTATAGTTTTTATTAAATAAAAACAACTCCGCCGAGACGTTATTTTTAACTTCATCAATCTCATTCGCCCACAGAAATACGTCAAACGGTTCATTTGCACCAGTATTTTCCATAATTTACCTCACTTATTTTCCCATATTATATCACGAATAGGGAAATAAAACACAAGAAAATAACCTATAATACATATTATACCACATAAAGATTGAAAAGTCAATAACAACTCCCACCCCATATGTTCGGTTATTACAACACAAAACAATATAAATTCAATAGCAGCTGTTCGGGAAAATAACAGAGAAGTTTTCCACACCTGCGCAAAAACCATAAACAAAAAAAGTCCAAAAAAGCTCTTGCTTTTTTTAAAAAAATATAATAAACTAAGGTCAGTGGGAATCATCACAAACACCACAAACCAAAAAGCACATTAAAAACGTTTAAGACCGGCCAACTAGGAGTTTCGGCGCGCATTAAACCTTAAGCGAGATGCGTAACCAAAATCGTGTGCACCTTCTTTAAACACACCTCCCAATAAAACTCTATAGACCGTTAGGTCAAAAAAACACAATAAGTCTCTCAACGGCTGCGATTATATGATTAGCTTCGCGCTGGTACAATCGTGGTAGATTAATTGTGAATATTAAACAAAAATCAAAGCAGAAACAAAAACGCTGAAGTTTCTAGTTGATCGGTCTTAAACATTGTATAATAAGGTCATGAAGAATCAACATGCCCCAGTATTATTAAACGAAGTTTTAGCGACCATGGACCCAAAGCCAGGCGAATCATATTTAGATTTAACTGCTGGCTACGGTGGACACGCTAAGTCAATTTTGGATGTAACACTGAATTATAAAGATTCTGTTCTAGTAGACCGCGATGAATTTGCAGTAGAAAATTTGCAAGACAAATTTAAAGGTAGAGACATCGCCATTATGAATACGGATTTTTACGGCGCAGTGCTACAGTTAATTGAGTGTGGAAAAACTTTCGACTTAATACTTGCGGATTTTGGTGTTTCTTCACCGCAACTAGATAATGATGAGCGTGGTTTTTCATACAAAAATGATGGCCCGCTAGATATGCGCATGGATCGACGCGAAGTGCTCACTGCTGCGAAGGTAGTTAATCATTATAGCGAACGTGATCTTGCCGACATTTTTGTAAAATACGGGGAAGAAAAATCTGGTCGTGCAAAAATGTTAGCAAGAGAAATTGTCACCCATCGCCCGATTGATACAACGAAGCAGCTAGCCGACCTCATTCTAAGCAAATCTAAATACAGTCACACCCATCCAGCTGCTAGAGTTTTTCAGGCCATTCGGATTGTCGTCAATGACGAGCTAACTGAGATTGAAAAAACTCTTCCACTTCTTCCGAAGCTTTTGAAGCCGAAAGGTCGTGTCAGTATCATCACCTTCCATAGTCTTGAGGATCGTTTAGTCAAAGACTATTTCAAGGAGGCTACGAGCCATGGAGAAGAGTCAGAACTAACTATCATCACAAAAAAACCAATAGTTGCAGGGCCTGATGAATTAGTTATCAACCCGCGTGCCCGGAGTGCGAAACTGCGAGTGGCGACGCGGAATTGATAAAATAAACAATAAAAACAAAAAGGAGGCAATTATGCCAAAGCAAATATTAGTTGCGAACAAATCCCGCAAACAAACTATCAAAGTAAACTTTCGTTAGAAACCCTCTGGGCGATTACAATTCGCCCAGTGATATGGGCCGTTTCCGGTCCGCCAAATAGAGTTTCACCAGAGAGTGTGAAGTGTATGACCTTCCTGGGTAAGTTTTTACGAGTTACTTATAGCTCTGCTCGTAAAAACTCCCGGACTAAGAAAAACACAAAATGGTGAAAAAAATAAAACAAACACAAAATCAAGCGAGGAAAAATTAAAAATGATCAGTCAAACATACGTGTCGAGAAGGAGTACCGGTTTTGTCAGAAATCGCAACATTGTTCGTCACGAAAGAAAGAGCTTAGGCTCAATCTCTCAAATTGTTATCGTCTGCATGCTCACATTAGCGTTTGGTTTGATCTACGTTATTGAAGGCACTAAAGCTACTAATTTTGATTATAAAATTTCAGCTGTCGAATCCGAAATCACCGAAATGTCTGCACGTCGTGATGATTTAGCCGTTGAAAAAGCTAGACTTACGTCAGTTGCCACTGCAAAAAGTAGCACCGTTGCTGCCGCCATGGAAAATGCAACTGTGACTGGCTACGCCACTGAATATTAGTGTATAATATATATAAGCATGTCAAGTCTATCTCGTATTAAAATTTTGAGAAATCTAACCATTGTCGCATTGGCAATTATCGCTGTGCGGCTATTTTTTATTCAAATTATCGAACATGACACCTGGGTTGCTAAAGCCAACGATCAACACACTCTTCTTGAAACAATTACTGCAAAAAGAGGCGAAATATACATGATGGATGGCGACGAGCCAGTTCCAGTTGTTTTAAATCAAACTGTTTACCAGATCGTGATTGATCCTGCCACTACCGAAAAAGATAAAATTAAATTAGCCCTCGAAAAATACGCCAAAGACTATATATCAGCAGACTTAGATGAAATATATAACATAGAAGGTCTCAGATATTACATTGTAGCTCGCAACGTACCATATTCCAACGTTGTTAAAATTGCCGAAGAAGAAATCCCTAGTGTGTGGTTTAAAAAAGGTAACCGCCGAGTTTATCCAGAAGGCGAAATGGCATCCGAGCTTTTAGGATTTGTTAACGCCGACGGCATTGGCCAATATGGAGTCGAAGGTTCGCTTAATAAAATATTGTCTGGTAAAGATGGTGCTTTAAAAACTATTGCCGATGTAAACAAAGTCGCCTTATCGATTGGTAGTGACAACATCAAAATTCCTGCCGAAGATGGTAAAGACGTCGTACTCAGTGTGGATCGAGGATTGGAGCGGGGAATAGAAGAAATTATTGCAGAACACATCAATAACACCGCCGCCACTAATGCAGCCGTGCTCGTCATGAATCCAAACACTGGAGAAGTATTGGCTATGTCTAGTTTACCAAATTATGATCCAGGTAATTATGGTCACGTAAAAGACGCCTCGGTTTATATTAATCAAGTTACCGAAGTCCCATACGAGCCAGCATCAATTTGTAAAAATTTTGCATTTTCTGCCGCTATTAACGAAGGCAAAATGACCAGCGATACCACATATTATAATAGAGGCTACGAAATTGTTGATGGTTGGAAAATCTGGAACGCTGAGCAACGCGCTATCTTAAACGAACATACTTTAACCATGAAAACTGCACTTTACTGGTCGCTTAATACTGGTTCCATCCACGCGCTTAAGCTTCTCGGCGACAATCCAGACTCCATTACGCAGACTGGTAGGGAAAGACTTTATGATTATTATCACAATAAATTCCGCTTAGGCCGAATTACTGGCATTGAGCTTATCGAAGCAGAAGGGTATATAGAGGATCCAAATGAAGGTTGGGGTCGTGATTCGACTTATGCCAACATGACTTTCGGACAAAATCTTGGCATTACCATGATTCAGACCGCCACAGCTTTTTCGGCAGTTGTTAATGGTGGATATTGGCGTACGCCGTCAATCGTTAAGGGCACTTTAGAAAACGGTGTCATAACTCCACTTGAAAGAGAAACTGTGGAAGACCAAATTTTATCTGCCGAAACTAGTGAAGCCATGCGCGACATGCTTATTAACAACCGTAACTACAAAGTTCGTGGCGGAATTGATTGGTATGGCTATGCCGTAGGAGGTAAATCTGGCACTGCTCAGGTAGTCGTCAATGGTTCTTATGATGACACCATGGCCAATCTAGTGGGTTCATATATTGGTTTTGTCGCTCCAGCTGGTAAAATGCCACAATATATTATAATGGCTAAAATGTGGGGTGAAGGTCAAGCGCTCGGCGGTGGCGAAGCGGGGGATTTGTTTGACTCTTTATCTCATCTCGTAATTGATTATCTAAAAATAAAACCAGCCGCTTAAAATATCCTGGCTATGCTATAATATATGAATATGAATATGAATATAAATATAAATGATGAAATGTTTTATGGGCTATTGTTGGCACTCGCAGGTTTTCTAGTATCGATGATGCTGACCCCTATCTATACGCATTTTGCTTATAAGTATAAGTTTTGGAAAAAACAAAAGAAAACTACCGTCGATGGCAAAGCTTTACCCATTATGACAAAACTTCACGCTCATAAATTTAAGCATACTTTTCCCACCATGGCTGGCCTTATTGGTGTCATAGCAGTGACCGTAGTTACTTGGGCCTTTAATCTTGATCGTGGACAAACTTGGCTTCCGTTAGTCGGTTTTCTCGGCGGGGCATTAGTGGGAGTAATCGACGACGTTATTAATATTTTCGGTTCCGGCCGTGGTGCCGCTGGGCTACGCGGTCCAGTAAAATTTCTTTTGATTACCGCTGTTGGCGTGGCTCTAGGTTGGTTTTTCGCGGTCAAACTCGGCTGGACATCCATCTTGATTCCGTTTGTTGGAAATATCGAGATAGGCGTTGCTGCAATGATTTTGATTTTTGCCTTTGCGGTTGTAGCCACTTCCAATGCGGTAAATATTACCGATGGCTTAGACGGACTATCAGGTGGCCTTGCAATGATAGCTTATGGAGCCTTTGGCATAATTGCACTTTTCCAAAGTAATATGCTATTATTTGGCTTTTGTATGACTGTAGTCGGTTGGCTTTTATCTTACATTTGGTTCAACGTTCCACCAGCTCGCTTTATGATGGGCGACACGGGCTCTTTTGCCTTAGGCGCGGGCCTTGGTGTAGTATCTATGATGACTAATTCATTTTTACTCCTGCCAATCATTGGCTTAATATTTGTCGTAGAGACAGGCTCAAGCTTAATCCAACTAATTAGTAAGAAATTTTTCCATCGCAAAATTTTTATTTCCGCACCGCTCCACCATCATCTAGAAGCTACTGGCTGGGGCGAAGCTAAGATTGTTATGCGTTTTTGGATTATTGCTGGTGTTTGCGCCATTGTAGGCATTTTCCTCGCTGCCGTCGGAGGGGCAATGTAAGGTTATGCGCAAGCATAAATCCGATTTAGTCATTTTATTTTCCACATTGGGTTTGATGGCGCTGGGATTAATTGTCATTTATGCTATTGGCCCTATGCGTGCAAATGTCTTAAACTCTACTTATGGTTCAAATTATGGCCCAAACGATTTCTTCTTCGGACAGCTTCGTTCAGTCACACTGTCATTAGCTGCATTTTTCTTGGCGTTTAAAGTAATTCCTTATAATTTTATTAAAAAATATGACAAAACTATTATAATTATTGCTTTAATAATGTCTGGCTTACTTTGGATTTTAGCTTTAACTGGTTCATCTTTTGCGAAATGCGAGCTTGGCGAATGTCGTTGGTATAATTTAGGCCCTATTAGTTTTCAGCCAGCAGAATTTTTGAAACTCGCTCTCACGATTTATCTAGCGGATTTTCTCACTCGCAAAAAAGAAGCAGGTGAGATTGGTAAATGGAAAGAATTTTGGCTTCCGCTACTAATAGTGTGTGGAGCATCTTTATTTCTGGTGGTAATCGCGCAGGGAGACCTTGGCACGGGAGTTGCATTAATCGCGATTATTTTTGGTATGCTCCTAGTTTCGGGTGTTTCCATTAAACAATATCTAATTATGTTAATATTAGTAATTGTAATTGCAGTGGGCGCAATAGCCACTTCAAGCCATCGTATGCAGCGCATCCACGCATGGATTGATACTATTTCTGGGGCTGAAGTTACAGATTCTACTTACCATATCGAAAACGCAATGCTCGCCATCGGCACTGGTGGCTTTCTGGGGGTAGGAATTGGCAACTCAGTTCAAGCCACTGGCTATCTTCCAGAATCTATTAACGATTCAGTTTTTGCTATTATGGGCGAAACTTTTGGCTTCGTCGGACTATTTTTAATAATCGCCGTTTTTGGAGCGATGCTTCTTCGGATTTTAAACGTAGCAGGGCATACAGAACCTACCGATAATCGCTTATATATTGTAGGAGTTTTTTCATGGGTCCTGTCACAAGTTTCTGTAAATATCATGGCTATGACGGGCTTAGTCCCAGTTACCGGAGTTACTTTGCCACTATTATCTTATGGTGGTACTAGTATGATTTTTATTTCCTTTGCGCTTGGGCTTGTTTTACAACTTTCATGTTATACTAGTAGAGAGGTAATTACAAATGAAAATATTAGTAGTCGGCGGGGGGTCGGGGGGACACATCACTCCAGCCGTCGCCGTCGTGCGTGAAATTTTAGAACTTAAACCACGAGCTACGGTAGAATTTTGGACTGATTTTAAATATTATAAAAACGTTACGATATTAACCACCGAGTTAGGTGTCTCCTGGGCAGATGGCCGAGAAAAACGCAAAGGCTCATTTATTAGGGTAAGACGTCTTCCAGCGGGTAAATTCCACCGTTACTCAGGGTGGAAGTTTAAAGATTATTTTCGGCATTTTGACACCACGTTAAAAGATATTATTTTTGGTAATATTTTAGGCTTTTTCGGCTTCATAGCAGGCATTATTACGAGTTTTTTCCGGATGTTAAAAAAGTCTACTCGTCCGAATGTCATTTTCTTAAAAGGTGGTTTTGTAGGCTTGCCAGTTGGCATTATCGCCAAATTTTTCCGCATTCCTTACGTTATTCACGAATCCGATGCTGTCGCAGGTCTTGCGAATCGCATTTTAATGAAAAAAGCCACGAAGGTAGCTTTTGGTATTCCGCCTTCGGAAGAAGTTTTGAAAGCTCATCCAAATTATGTTTGGACTGGCATACCAGTGGGCCCAGAATATAGGTCAGTCACTCCCGCTCGTGCGTTATCACTTAAAAAAGCCTTTTCTTTTAATTCTGAAAAACCGCTAGTGGTTATTACTGGCGGTTCGCAAGGCTCCGAAAATTTAAATGAAGCTACCCGCCAGATTTTGCCCGAACTTCTTAAATTTACCTCGGTCGGTTTGGTGGCGGGGCGCAAACATTACGAAAATATGGTAGATTTAAAACGTTACGAAAACTGGGAAAAAGCCTCACTTGAATCAAACTTTCGCATGTGGGAGTTCAATACGGCAATGAACGAATTAATGGGTGCCGCTGACGTCGTCGTATCTCGCGCTGGAGCTACTACTATAGCAGAACTTGCAGCTCTTAAAAAGGCCGTCATTCTGGTTCCGTTTGAAAGACTTCCTGGCAGCCATCAGGTACGCAACGCTGAGCGTTTAAAGTCTGCCGAGGCTGTCGAAGTAATCTACGATTCTAAAATGATGGATAACCCCAATGATTTACTTGCTTTAATTAAACATCTCGTCAAATCACCGCGTCTTTGTGCCGACATGGCAGACCGTCTGCATAAAGAGGCTCGTGCGGATGCCGCTCACCGTCTCGCAGAATTAATTTTGGAAAATGCCTAAATGGAAGAAGAGTCTCCAAAGCTTGTTAGAAGAAGAGAAAATCGTAAATCTACGATGAAGTCTGGCCGTACTATTGGCGAAAAAAGGGAACGGCTCGAAACCGCTTCCGAGCGTGCCGCCATACACAAAAAGAATAAAATTAAGAGAAATTTTCGATTTTTTTCTACTACTATTGGGCTTATCGCTATAATATTATTTATTATTTTTGTGATTTTGCCATTCTTTCGCAAAAAAGAAGGGGAAGAGATATCGGAAACTATTATCATTCCTTACGCACCTACTATTGAAGTGATTGACGAGGCTTCGCCTTCAAGCGCCGATCGCATTACTAGCCGCATGAAGGAATATATCGGTCAAGTCGAATCCGGTTTGCGTGAGCTTGGCTACATTTCAATTAAAGCGGTCATCCCTACTGATGCGATCCGCGAAGTCGATTTTTATCTCGAAAATCACCCAGGTTTTATCAAAACAATCATCGATCGCGGTAGCGGCGTA
>CAKUXN010000023.1 GCA_934700415.1 uncultured Candidatus Saccharibacteria bacterium
GTCCAGCCTGATGTTTCACGAAGTTTGGCGATTTCTGGAGTCTGCATGAAAGATTTATAAGGGCTGACTACCGCAAATCGACAAAATTCCTCAGAAGAAATATTCACAAATTTCATATGGTCATTATAGCATAGTTAGGCTTGTTTTTTTGGTGCTTGAAATTCCATATTATTTGTGTCTCCATTTGAGGTTAACCCAACGAATGATGTTATATAAATGATATTTGGCAGGTTTTAGAATAAGGTCGTATGTGCCGGTGTAATGGTGCTCTGCTCCGCCGAAAGATTTTTTAAATTCGGTGAAGCCATACCAAGGGTGCGTATGATCGGCTCCTTCTGGAGCGATACCCCAGAAATCAAAATATTTGATTCCCTGTTCTTTGGCATCAAAAATGGCCGTAGTAAGCAATGCAACGGTGGCGGGAAGCTTGCGATAATCCATGTCAGCAGCGGATTGCATGTAATATCTGATGTCGTTATAGTCGAAAAAGAGGCTAGCGGCTAATATTTGGTTATCTTTTGGAAGAGGTTCTTGACTTGGCGTTGGGGCTTTGTCGTTCCCTTTTGTTACTATTTCATTTTTTTGATATTTAACGAGGTACAAACTTGCAAAGGGCTGAGATAGTTCGGTTTTTAGATAATCTTCTTCGTAAGCGGTGAGATGCTTGGCCTTAAAAAGCTTGTTTTGCAAGCAAACTAGGTGCTTAATAGCAGCTGGATCCTTGGTGACTTCGACGGTAAGACCCTTTTTGGCATAATTGTTATATCTGGTACGAGTACCTTGTGAAAAATTGCTAATAAGCGTGGCTTTATCAGGGGTGAGGTCGAGAACCCAAGTGTCAGCTGGGCTAATGTCTTTGACCTTTTTTACGTTTTTGGGAAGAAAATGAGCAACGTGTGAATTCTGCGGTTCGAGGCGGATGAAGAAGGCTTTATATTTACTCGCTAGCGTCTTTAACGATTTTAAGGCGGTGGTGATTCCCTCTCTTGTATCGGCCACTGGGCCATAAGGCAGATATAAGTAATTCCCTACTGGAGTTTTTTTAAGAATAGCTAAATACTGGTAATCCTCTGTTTTTTCGAAAAAACTGGTTTCTTTTAAATCATGCTGGAGTTTTTGCCATTCTTTAGATTGCGTAATCGGGATTTTCATAACCACATTATATCATATCCACATGTGATTTTTTTTGACTTTTTGTCATAAACATTATTTTAGCAATAGCACAATACCCGCCTTTTGTTTAAGTCGGTTGCTAAGCTAAATCTTTCTCCCAATCGCACAGAGGCGTTGGTTAGTTTGATTTTAGCGCGAGCTTTTTGGTTTGTCAAGTGGGTTGCCAGTCCGAAAGCTTGCTAAATACTCCCTTTTAACTTTCTTTTTGGTTATGTTTATTGTGGATAACGTGGTAAAATAGAGGTATGGCTTATATCAGAAAGTTCAAAACAACTTCGGGTGCTACGGGCGTACAGGTCTGCTATAAGGAAGGTGGTAAAGTGGTGCGGACAGAGCATATCGGTTCGGCCTCCTCCGAAACTGGTGTGGAAAAGCTTGTGAAAAAAGCGCAAGCGGTAATCGACGCAGGGAAGAACCCGCTGTTTAATTTGGATCGTTTCAATAAAAAATCCCCCAATTAAGGGGGACTTGGGGGGACTACAGCTATACTTAATACTCTCTGTACTGAATGAGCAGGGAAGCAAAGTTTTCGTCGTGGCTGTTTTCGAGAAGAAAAGCGAGGCCGCTGGCGGCCGATTCGGTCAAGGTGAGGCTATCGTTGATGCTGTAGCCTACCATTGAAGCTACTTCACAGACCACGCCTCCGAGAACTACACGGCGTTCAGCTTCAGTGAGTTGTGGATCACTAGCCAGTTTTTGACCAGTTTCGTAAGCTCGTTCGAGCTGATCGGCATAGCCGAAAATGCGTCGCAGGCTTTCAAAGCTAGCGAGGCTCATATCGTGAACTTCGTCCAGAAAGCCTTTTTCTATGAATTTTTGAGTGAGAGCATATTTGGTCATGTCGGCTTTTTCCTCTTTACTAAAGAGGTCGTAGTCTTCGTTGGCCAAAAAAGTCTGGCCGTAATACTCATAGATTAGGTACAACTCTGCTAGGTGAAAGAGCTCTGGCCTTTGCTTAAAGAGGTAGAAATAGTTCGCGATACGACTGAACGTCTCATATGACATCGTGTCTTCTTTATCTTGATGTTCGATGATACGCGCATAGGCGCTGTAGGTACCATCGGTAAGGTAGTCGAGCATACACAGACTACGGGTGAGCGGAGTGACATTGATGTTCCGATCAACCATTTTGGCGTAGGTAAGATACTTTTTATAAAAGATTTGGGCAAAAGTAATATAGGGTATCTGAGACATATCTTTTTCCTCCTTGATGCTGTAGTTTTTAAAGTGCTTTTTTGATTATAGCACAAAAAGTATAAAAAGTCAATGTTTAAGCTTTCCTGGTGCCACCTAGATAAGTGTGAGTTGTGTTTTGAGACGAGAAATCAGGGCTTCTTTTTCTTTAATAGCGTCTTCGGTCTCTTTGACGAGGTGGGCGGGGGCTTTTTCGCGATAATTTGGATTGCTTATGCGAAGATTAAGCGAATCTAGTTCGCGGCCGGTGCTTAAAATCCTTTCGGTGAGGGCATCTTTGTATTTTTTGACGATTTTTTCTGGAACGTCCAGATAGAGCTCGTGGCTAGCGAGAGCGATTCTTAAACCCCTTGGGGAACCGTTTAGTGAGTTAATAGTCGGAACCTTGGTGAGAGTTTTAATAAGAAGGGGATTATCTCCTACGAGAGAGTCGTTGTCGTAAAGTAGACCGTATTTTTTCGCGTTATTGGTGCCTGGAAGGGCCTGTAAGGTGGTTCTGACCTCGGATACGATAGTTCTTATGTTTTCGAACTGTTCGGCGCTTATCGGGTCATATTTGAGCTTCTCGGGCCATTTTTGCGTAATGATGAAGCCTTTAGTCCAGCTTAAGTTCTGCCAAATGGCCTCAGTAACGAATGGAGCAAAAGGGTGAAGGGCAATTAAAATAGTTTCCAACGTACGTTTTAAAAGGGAAGTGTTTTTGTAGATTTTTTGAGATTCGAGGAACCAGTCGGCGTATTTATCCCAGATGGTGCTATAAAGAGTCTCGACAGCTTCAGCAAAGCGATATGTTTTTATATCTTGCTCGACTTGATCTAAACAACTATTAATTTCGCGACAGATCCAGTCTTCGCCCATAGAATCGGTATTATACGAATCTGAGTCAATACTTTTTCGGAACGCTCCCTCAGGCCCGTCGTCACGGACTTCGGTCGCTTCGTAATCGCCACGTTGGCGATTGTGCTCCTCAAAAGCATTGGCCTCAGATTCTTCAGGCGTCTCGTCTACTATACTTTGGATGAGGCGGGAGATGTTCCAGAGTTTGTTAGCTAAGTTGCGGCCAGAAATGACGGAATTTTCGGAAAAGGCCTGATTCATACCGGCGGAACGACCTCTCAAAATACCGAGGCGGAAGGCGTCTGAACCGTATTTGGCAACTAGTTCGATTGGGTTAATGACATTGCCTTTGGATTTACTCATTTTTTTGCCGTGCGCATCAAGGACGAGACCATGTAGATAAACTTCCTTAAATGGTACCTCGCCGGTGACATAAAGCCCCATCATAATCATCCGGGCAACCCATGCGAAGAGAATGTCAGCACCAGTTTCCATGACGTTTAACGGGTAATATGGATTGGCGTTTTCTTCAGTCCAGTTGGTACAAACAATTGGCCAGTGGGAGCTAGAGAACCAGGTGTCAAAAGTGTCTTCGTCTCTCACATAACGGACACCTGCCTTTTCGATAAATTTGAGATTTGTGCGGCGGTCAAAAATCCAGTCAGGTTCGTCGGTGGCGGTATCGTCAATCTTTTTAAACATCGGGATGGCGATACCCCAAGGAATTTGACGAGAAATGTTCCAATCTTTGAAATTTTCTAGATAGTTAATAAGGATTTTTTGCTTGTTGGCTGGGTAAAAAACAATTTCGTTGTTTTCAAGGTGCTCGATAGCAACTTTGGCGAGTTTTTTAACATCGATAAACCATTGTTCTTTTAGTATTGGCTCAATAACGGTGCCACACTTATAACAATGTGCAACAGAGTGAACAATGTGCTTCTCGCCTTTTAGGAGGTTTTCGGCTTTCAAATCCTTTAAAACTTGCTTGCGACATTCGGTAGTAGTCATATCGTTGTATTTTTCGGGAACATTAATCATGTGGCCATCTTCGGAAATAACCTGAATACGAGGCAACTGATGGCGTTCACCAACTTCAAAATCATCGAAGTCGTGGGCAGGAGTGATTTTAACTACGCCGGTGCCATATTCGGGATCTGCATGTTCGTCGGCGATAATGGGAATGGTACGATTAGTAAGGGGAAGTTCGACATATTCACCGATTAAATCTTTGTAGCGTTCATCTTCTGGGTTTACAGCAACGGCAGTGTCGCCGAAAAGAGTTTCTGGCCTAGTGGTAGAAACTATCAGAGAATCCTGTGATACGTCTTTCTCGGAATTCTTTACGATTTTATACTCTATCTCCCAGAGAATGCCGGGTTCGTCCTGGTGCTCGACTTCGATATCGGCGAAAGCAGTTTGATGCTTGGGACAGAAGTTGACGAGCTTTTCACTTCTATAAATGAGGCCATCGTTCCACATTTTTTCGAAAGTGGTATAGACGCGGTCAATGACATTTTCGTCCAGAGTAAAAGTGAGATCGTCCCAAGAGCAAGAGGCACCGAGAGCGCGTAGTTGAAGCTCCATATTGCCACGAGCACTGGCCACAAAATCCCAAACTCGAGCATACAACTCTTCACGATCAAATTCGAAGCGAGTATGCCCGTTTTTTTCAAGGGCGCGCTCGTAAACTACCCAAGTCTCAAAGCCAGCATGATCAGCACCAGGGATATACCAGGCAGATTTGCCATTTAGCCTGTAATAACGAGTAAGAGAATCTTCAAGCGCAATGGTGAGACCGTGTCCAATGTGAAGATTGCCGTTGGCATTCGGAGGTGGCATGACGATGGAATAAGTATTACGAGCGGAAGGTGTGGCTCTGTCGTCTACGCCGTCGCCGTTATCATCAACTGGAACGGTAGGGATGACGGGTTTAAAAACGCCGGCGGTTTCCCAGGCGGCATAAATGTCTGCTTCAAATTGGTTGGGTTCGTAACTGCTTGAAAATTTCATAATTTAATTATATCACAGATAGTAGTATATTATAAAAATGGGATTCTGGTATTGCTTTTTTATTTAAAATATGATATAAACGTTTTAAAAGAACAGGGTCTCGAGATTGTCGAAGTAAGAGCTGGGGAAATCCCGCAAGCTGGCTCTTTGTCGTCGCCGTTTACGGCGAATTACGGAAAAGTGGAATCAGGATGGATTATCCGAGCTGAAAATCACGTAAATCCGTTTCGTTCGGTGATTACAGGACAAATGGTTACCGAAATGTAGCCCCCTACCCCGCTTTACGCGGAGTTTTTCATGCGTGATATTCTAATTGGTTGCGAATTTGCTCAAACTCTTGCTCGCTGAATTCCAAGTGACGACCATGAAACCATTCGTCGTCTAATGGCATAAGATGAACATGAGCATGTGGGACATCGGTACCAACTACCTTCCAGACAATGCGTTTGTTTAAAACTTTTTCCATATGGGAAGAAAGTTTTTTGACGGTATGCATTAAGGCATCGTAATCCACATCGGAAAGCTCATAAATTTTGTCGACTTCAATTTTGGGAATGACGAGAGTATGACCTTTGGTCTCTGGGTTGATATCAAGAAAGGCGAGGGTTTTGTCGTCTTCATAGATTTTATAACAGGGAATCTCTCCATTGACTATTTTAGCGAATATACTGCTCATGTTTTTTCTTTCCTATTTTCAGAGTTAATTCATAAATAATTGAGAAGATAAAGGCGAAGGCAAGTCCACCGAGAACATCGGTAAGCTGGTGTTTGTCGGCAAGAATGCGGCCAGTACAGGTGAGGGAAAGAAGCACTAACATGAGAATTTCGGCTACGAATTGAAGAGATTTTTGCTTGACATATTTGCTGAGATTAAGTGTAGTAAGGAAGAAAATGGTAGCTACTACCATGACATGGGTAGAAGGGAAGCTAGGTTCGCCAGAACCGTCGGGGCGAGTATTTAAAATCCAGACTTTATCGAAAATAAAATAAGTGATCACCATGAGGACGAGCGGAATCGGCATCAAAAGAAGACGTTTGTCGACTTTTTTGATGGATTTTCGCGTGATCCATTGGTAAAGGCCGAGGCAAGCGAAAACCGCAAGTACGACGAATGAAGTTAATAATATGATGTCAGTTATTTTGTCCCATTGCATAAGTTTATTGTAACACAAAAAAGTTTTTGGAGTTTTTTGTTTTTTTGGTACACCTGACAGGATGACGACTTCACTCGCCACGTTCGTTTCGTCTAGACCTCGCGCTAACGCGCTCGGTGCGAACCTACAGTTCTCGTCCTATCAAGTATTATAACAATAAAAAAGACCCTCTGGGTCTTCTTTTATTTTTATGGTACACCCGACAGGATTCGAACCTACGACCTTTTGCTCCGCAAGCAAACGCTCTATCCAGCTGAGCTACGGGTGCATATGTGGATGTTTAGTTTATAACATCCACCTAGAAATTAAATGAGCATCACTTTTTACGGTGACGGTTTTATTATACCATATTTTTAGGTTTTGTGTGGATTTTTCTGTAAATTTATGTTAGGATTATAGGTGGAAGCGTGGCCGAGTGGTTGAAGGCGCACGACTCGAAATCGTGTAGGGTCGCAAGACTCTCGGAGGTTCGAATCCCCTCGCTTCCGCCATGTTCTTTCAGAACATCTCAAAAATAGGGATTGCGAATCTCTCTTCGCTCGATGCGAATCCCCTCGCTTCCGCCATGATACTCAGTAGCTCTTTGGGGCTATTTTTTGGTTTCAGGTAAAACTGAAATAAGTGGAGAATAGAGATCTGCGTCTGGTTCAATTTTAAAATCGTCCATTGAGGCTGAATCGGAAAAAGGAATGCTTTGGTAGTCGTGTAAAATGACGATTGGAGTGCACTCATTGCTTTCACCCATTAAAAGTACTGCCATGCCGGTGAGTGGATCAATAAGATTTACTTTTGTAATATGCATATTGCGGCCAAACAAATCTGGCTTGCCACGGATATCTTTTAGGGGCTCGACGCCTGCTAGCCCAATAGTAATGCCTGTCACGCCCCACCTTAAAGGCGTAGTGTGAGAATCAGTCGCAATGACGCCTAGGCGTTTAATATTGTGTTTTTTCATGAGATACTGACGAATCTCTTGGCATAAGGCGTCGATGCTGGTCGGCCACATGACGTAATATCCATCGGCGTTGGACTCGTCAATGCCGGCAGCTGGTATCAAGACATTTTGAGTTACAGTGAGATTGACATGGAAATCGCCAGTTTTATTTTCATAGGCGAGGTAGCGGTCCGCTTCTTTTTGAATTAGCTCCTCTTTTTGCATTTCACCAATTTTAACTGTGTGGCCTTGATGGATGCTGAGAATTTTTGATGTGATGAAGATGATGTCGCCATCTTGAACTACAAGAGAATCAATAATGTCGTAAATGTCGTCTTTGGGTGGACGAATGATGCGCGTTTTAACTGGGGTAAAATCTAATTTCATATCTTATATTATATCATGATATAATGAAAGTAAGATGGAGGCAGAGAAACGAATTGAGATTTACCAGGGTGCAGAAGGGGAAGTTGTTTTTGATGTAGACGCGGAAGGAGAAACGATTTGGGCGACGCAGGAGCAGATGGCGGCAGTTTTTGACACGGATCTGTCCGTTATATCGCGCCATTTAAAAAATATTTACGCAGAGGGCGAGCTGACAGAAGGCCCAACTATTGCAAAAAATGCAAGAGTTCAAAATCAGACCACTAAGGAAAACTTAGTTGTTCGGAAAGAAGGGAACCGTATAGTACGGCGTAAGATTAAAATATATAATCTTGACGCGATTATTTCGGTAGGATACAGAGTAAATTCGAAAAAGGCGACACAGTTTCGGGTATGGGCGACAAGCGTACTAAGACGTTATTTGACGGATGGTTTAGCGATAAATCAACGGCGATTGGAAGCCCTGGCGGAAAAACGGGAGGTACAAAAGCTCCACAACGTAGAAAATATGATGGGGATTGTGCGGAGATTGACGGCGCGACTAGAACTTGACGCTAGTGAAGCAACTGGAATTCTTGAGGTAATTTCTCGATACACAGGAAGCTTTAAAACTTTGGCAGAGTACGATGATGGCAGAATTGATCTTAGATTTATGAACCGAGCCAAAAAGGGCAGGGAATTAACCTTAGAGATGTGCGATAAAGCAGTTTCGCAACTTCGTAAAAGCGTACACGGCTCAGAACTGTTCGGCAAAAAACGAAG
The DNA here is from genome assembly GCA_934700415.1 of uncultured Candidatus Saccharibacteria bacterium. GTDB lineage: Bacteria > Patescibacteriota > Saccharimonadia > Saccharimonadales > Saccharimonadaceae > Nanosyncoccus. The sequence goes on from CAKUXN010000023.1 coordinate 8,449, forward strand.
CGGCGCTTTCGATGGTAGTGTCACGGCAATTTTTCAAAGTTTCAACGGCGAAGAGCTATATAAAACTGTACCAGAAAAGGCGGCCAATTTATTATATTTTGTGATTAAAGATCATCCTTTTTATGATGGAAATAAAAGAATCGGTGCGCTTTTGTTTGTATTATTCTTGACGATGAATAATTATCATTTGGCAGAGAATGGAGAAACAAAAATTTCGGACCGTGCACTTACAGCACTAGCGCTTCTGATTGCTGAAAGTGAGCCAAAAGAAAAGGATTTAATTGTGAGTCTGGTTTGCAAACTATTAGAGTAATGGTTTTATTTTAAAGGAAAGGTGATAAAATTAGATTAAGGAAAAGCGCGGTAAATCAC
>CAKUXN010000024.1 GCA_934700415.1 uncultured Candidatus Saccharibacteria bacterium
CCCTTGCCCCAGTCCCCTCAAAATCATTATCATAATCAATGCCTTGCTTAGATAATCTTTTTTGCTGCCTACTAGAAAGTTTAAATGTATCGCTCCTAAATAATCTTCCCTTAATCGGATTTTTTACGCGACCAGTATCCATCTGCATATTAAAGAAAGCGTTTGAACGCATATTCGCCGAAACTTGCATCGAATTAAACGTCTCTCTAAATTGCTCAATCAAACTAAACGGCTGGAACAACTGCGCTCCACCCATAATACCACCTACTCCAAAAATCAGACCAATAATCAACACTATTGGGCCCTTACGTTTGAAAAAGCCTTTGACTTTACCACTACCTTGTATATTCTGTTCTCGCCCGCTGCCAGTGTATAGTCCGCCAGCCTCCGACTCATTTTCACGAGCCCCCACCAAACTATCTTCAGCTTGTGCTGGAGCATTAGAGCCAGCACGACTCTCGACGGCCCGCAAATTATTTGCAGCCACAGAATTATTGTCGGTCTTTCCGTCCATATATAATATATTATATACTACTTAAGCTAAAAAATAAATTATTTATTACTAAATGACATTCCAACAGCAACTAGAAGTAGTAATACAGAAATTACTAAGATAACCCATACCCAACCATATTTTCCTGTTTTTTTAAGATCTTTCATATATTCTGCATCTTCTGCAAAATCAACATCTTTTTTGTCGCCGATATCTTTAGAGTTTTCGCTCATTTTTCTATTTAATTCAGCGTCAATTCGCCGAGTAAGTTCGTTTTCTTTAGAATCTTCTTTATGTACAATTACACCCATATTATCCTTTTGTTTAACTTTTTTCATTATATCACAATAAAAATATGCTATAATGAAATCAATATTATTTAAGGAGGAAAAATGGCAACGAAAAAGCCAAAAGCGTCGGCTAAGCCTGCAACAAAGGCCAAAACGACCAAACCCAAAACTGCCGCGAAAACTGCCGTCAAGCCAGTAACCGAGGCTCCTAAAACTAACAAGGTGGAAGAAACAAACAAAGAAATTAAGAAATCTTGCTTCTCGGGCTTCTTTGCTAAAAAATACGAAGAAAAAGAAAGCATCTTGACTGTTTTTAAAACCCCTAAATTCTACGGTGCATTACTCGGTGAAGTTATCGGCACAGCACTTCTCATGCTCCTACTCTTCACGTTAGGTGTCACTGGTATCGCCTTTTCACAAGGTGCAGCCAATATTGCCACCTATTCATTAGCACTAATTGCAATTTATGTTGCCGTACATGCTCTTTCAGGTGCGTGTCTCAACCCAATTGTTACGGTCGGTATGATGTCCACTCGTCGCATGTCAGTCATTCGCGGCATCATGTATATTATTGCTGAAGTAGTCGGCGCTTGGCTTGGTTGGCTCATCTTCAACGCCTTCCATTTAGTTGGTGGCGAGACAGCTATGGATCTTCCAGCAATGTCAGCAATAGGTGAAGGCCGATTCTGGGTAGTAACCATGGTTGAGTTGATGGGTGCAATTATTATTGCTTTCTTCTACGCTCGCGCGCTCAAATACAAACGTAGTGCCTTTACTTTCGGGGCAATTGTTACTGGCGGCATCAGCCTAGCCTTCTTAGTAGGGTTCATCGTATCGTATGTTTTTGTTGGCCTTTCCAACAATTTCATCTTCAACCCAGCAGCAGCTATGATGTATCAAATCTTTCCAACCGCTGGTGAAAATTTCGGTGAAATATTAGGTGGCATTTGCCAAGCCTTGTCAGTATACGCTTTGTTCCCAATGATTGGTGGCGTAATAGGTTTCTACCTATCCGACTTTACCAGTAAACTCTCTGGTGAAGAATAGAGCAAAATAAAAATAACTCCCACTAACGGGAGTTATTTTTATTGCTTAGGGAACAAAGGCACTTCTGGCGGTACAATCGGGTCAGTAAAAATCGCTTTGATTTTTTCTGCAGCATTTGGGACGAATGGTCCTAGCATCAAATTAGAAGTAAGAAGTTCAATAATTAATGATTTCATACATTTTTCTAGTTTATCTACTTCGCCATTTTTAGCCAAACTCCAAGGTTTTTCATCGTCAATTTTACGATTAATTGCTTGTATCTTTTCCCAAACATAATCAAAAGCTTTTGAAAATTCAAAATTATTCATCAGTTTACAATACTCTGCATCAGGTATATTCTCAAACTCACTGATTGTAATATTATTTTTATGAGCCAAGGTTGCCAATCTTTGTACTAAGTTTCCCAAGTCATTAGCTAGTTCATTATTGTACGCTGCTTCATATTTTTCCCACGTAAAATCCGAATCAGCAAAAGTATCAATATGCCGCAGAAAGAAATATCGAAAAGCATCAATTCCATGTTTATTCAACACTTCCATTGGGTCTACCACGTTACCAATTGATTTTGACATTTTCTGGCCATCTGCTAGCACCATTCCGTGTGAAACTAAATTCCGCGGCAAAGGAAGCCCAAGCCCTAGTAATATAGCAGGCCAAATAATTGCATGAAACCTCAAAATATCTTTACCGACAAATTGCGCAGTCGCTGGCCACCACTCCGAAATGTCTTTTTCTGGATAACCTAGAACCGTAATATAGTTAGCTAAAGCATCAATCCATACATACATCACTTGTGAATCATCATCTGACACTGGTACACCCCAAGTTAACTGTGAACGCGGCCTAGACACTGACACATTAGGCGAGTCTTCGAGTAATTTCAAAACTTCCTTTTTGCGAAAATCCGGCAAAATTAACATCTCGTCAGTTTCGATTGCCACACGAATTCGATCCTTAAAATCAGAAATTCTAAAATAATAATTTTCTTCTTCCAATTTTTCGTATGGCTTTTGATGGTCTGGACAAATACCTTTATTTTCTTTGCATTCTTTTTCCGTGACAAATCTTTCACAACCAGTGCAATACCAACCTTCATATTTTGCAAGATAAATATGGTCTTTTAATTTACGCCAAATTTCTTGGCAACGTTTTTCATGTTCAGTATCAGTAGTTCTAATAAAATCCGTATAAGATATATCAAGATTATGAATAAATTCTTGAAATTTTTTAGAATTATTTTTTACGTAATCCTCAACAGGTGTATTTAACTCTTTTGCTTTAAGATAAATTTTATTACCGTGCTCGTCTGTACCAGCTTGAAATTTCACCTCATTACCAATAAGCCTTTGATATCTAGCATAAGTATCAGCCAAACAATAATCCATCGCATGACCAATATGTGGAGCGCCATTCACATATGGAATTGCCGTGGTAATATAAATTTTTTCCATGAAAATATTTTACAATACTTTTGCGTTAAAATCAATCTGCAAGTTTTAGTTACCTTGCATCAAAGTCATTATCAAATACGCCGCTAGCACAACCACAATCAAACCAGCTACAACAGCAAGTACAATTAAAGTAGATTTACTAATTTTCTTTTTACCAGAACCCATTGGGGCGGTAGGCATTTGCGTATTGGTCATAGCTGGATCGGTGAAAGAAACATTATTTGGAGCACGGCCAGAATCTGGAGCTGGCACTGCATCAGCTGATACCGAAATCGCACTACCAATCGAACCAGGTACTGGACCAGCCGCTTTAAACGGAGCTTTTAATTCTTCCTCAACTGGATCTGGCGCTTTCGGAGGTGTAGGCATAGTAATAGGATCCGTTGCGCCAACTAAACCGCCGTTAGTAGGATTAAACACTGTGGTCGCTGGTGCACCAAAGCCAGCACTAGGTTGTCCAGGGTTAATGGTAATAGGAGTCGGTTCATTCACAAATGGGCTAGCTTGTACGGCAGGATTAATTACCGGAGATTGAGCAGGAGCTGGACTAGCCACAGGAGTCGGCGCAGGCGATACCGGCATAGCAGGAGTATTTACGGGCATTACTGGAGGCGTTGCCCCACCAGGCATTGGGGCTGACGCTGCATTCGGAGTTGGTATTTGATTATTCATTGGATCCATTTTATCTTCCTTACTTTTTAAATTCGAATCTATTTACTATTAATATATCACTTGTGCTTAGGATTATCAAGTAGCTCTAGCGGCCGCCGCCTCCGCCGCCTCCGCCGCCTCCGCCAGAGAATCCTCCTCCCCCACCACCAGAAAATCCAGACGAAGAACCACCACCACCCGAAATTGAACTACTAGAATAATGCGTCGACGTATTTATCGCACTCGCAGCGATTCGCATCAAACGTGAGAGTTCCGAAATGGTAATACCAGTTAGTAAATAATCCGGTTCAGCTATTTCTTGTACTTACAATACTCTTCCATTTCATTCATCCAACTCTTCTCAAGCCCAAACACTGCAGCGTATGGTAACAATTTTTCGTATAATTTTACGATTCCAGTCGGCGAAACGTCTGCACCATCAACGCTTTGAAGCATTTTTAGCCTCTCCGCTTCCGCCATCTTAATATACATTTTAAGGCCATCCATATAACGCGAAGCTTCTAGCCCTTTAAGCGTATGTAGTTTATATTTTTCAACTTTACTTCTTAATATGGAGCAAATCACAATGGTTGCTACTATCATTATTATCACTACTGGCAGGAATAATTCTTTACCTACCACCACTTTACCAGAAAAATCGAAATCAAAATTAAAACCAATTTCTTCTAAAATTGTCATCAAAAACGGTAAAAAGAAGAATATTATAAAAATCCATATAATAACCGTTCTAGACGTAGAAGCCGCACTAGAAGATGTTTTATACTTAGATTCAACTAAACCGTCATGCTTCAAATTAACAACTACTGTCGTATCATATTTTTTTGCTAACTTAACCAAGGTTAAATCTGCCACATGTGTTTTAATAGCAATTCTTGTGCCATTATCTGGCTCCGTCCCACCATTAAGTATTGTCAATATAATCAATTCTTCCATTCTCAATGCACCAATATCATTAACTATAATCACCCACTTATCAGTTTTAAGCATTCGGCTTTGAGTTTTTTCAAGATTAATTTTTTTATTAACAAGCATATCCAGCAGTACCGCAACCTTAGCATCTTTCTTTGTACCTATATATATTTCCGTCATTTCTGCGATTGTATAGTCTTTATGCGGCTGGTATTCTGGTTTAACAAAATAATTTTTATAATATTTAGCCTTGTCGCCATATTTTAAATACTTACGAATAGCAAAACCAACAAATGTTAAACAAATTACACCAATAATAGACATCAAAACCACAAGTGAATAATCTTTTTCTGGTTCAGGTATAAAAAAAGTATCTGGCTTAAATTCAATATCAAAAGTTAAATTTTCACCCCTCATTAATTTTTGTACTACGAATTGCAAACCATCCTCAATCTTTGTAATCTCACAGCGCTCCTGACCGCTTTCACCATAAGATCCTACATAGCACCAACTTTTATTATTAAAACTTTTTGCTACATCACCTTCAAAATGTATCCGCGCAGTTAAATTGTTAAATTTCTGATACCAGCCATTGCCATTTGTATCCCAATAAAGTTCCTGATAATCTGAAAAATCCGTTACTACCTTCGAAAACTCATACTCAAAAACATATTCCTGTCGCCCGAGCACATATTCATCCGTACCCGTGCACACCTCGTAGTGTCCATCAAATTTTTCAATGCTATAAATCGGCTCCGTTTTGCCATTTCGCGTTAATTTAATATCCGAACGCGAGAGATACGGCAAAGTCGTGTTCGCGCCACCTTGATTAGTATAAGGAATTTGTCTACAAATACCTTTATTTTGATTATAGTCTGGGAAAACAGCGGTTAATTTTTCTACTACCTTAAGCCGCGACCCAACAATATCATCTTTCGACAAATAATAATCCGCCGTATAATCATCAAAATAAAAGTTACTCGTATCGGCAAAAACTGGCGTCGAGCAAACTAACGAAATTAAAACAACAATATTAATACTTAATTTTAGAAATCGCATTTTTTAGCACATTGATTGATTTTTGTAATTCCACACCCTCTTTTTCAGAAAGTTTCACATCGAGTCTGCGCACTACGCCTTCGCGCCCCACCACTGATGGCCAGCCAAAGCACGTATCAGAAAAAGTATCATAAGAAGATACTGGCAGCACTCTGTTTTCGTCATTCAATATACAATTTAAGATCTGCACTACACACGTAGCAATTCCATAGTGTGTAGAACCTTTTCTGTCAATTATGTCGTAAGCCTCATTTCGTACAAATTCTGAAATCCCTTTTAAAGTGTCTTTCGGCAGCATTGTAGAAATCTTCTGGCCACCCATGTCGGCAATTGAATATAACGACACTTCCGAATCACCATGTTCACCCACTTGGTAAGCGTGCACCGATTTCGGATTAACATTAAGATAGCTCGCGAGACGCTTGCGAAGTCGCGCCGAATCTAACACCGTACCCGAGCCAATTACTTTTTCATATGGCAAACCAGAAAATTTCCAAGTATAATAAGTCAAAATATCCATCGGATTTGTAACGACAAGAAAAATCCCATTAAATCCGCTTGCCATAATCTGCTCTACCATTCCCTTCAAAATATTTACATTCTTCTTGAGAAGTTCCATACGAGTCTCGCCAGGTCGCTGTGCAGCACCAGCTGTAATTACTACCACATCACAATCTTTTGCATCTTTATAAGTACCGTTTTTAATCTTAATATAACTCGGTGCCACAGCCAGTGCGTCATTAAGGTCCATCGCTTCACCTTCGGCGTCTTTTGCAATAATATCGGTTAAAATAATTTCATTGACGGCTGTTCGTTGATTCAAAAGAGAAAACGCGATGCTCGCACCAACATTACCCGTACCCACAATCATGACTTTATTATTATCCATACTGCTATTATAGCACAAGCTTAATAATCCGTGTCAAAAAGTGACTCAAAATATAATTTTAATTCTTCCCCAATAAATTCATCGCGACCATAAAATATATTAAGTTCCTGTAAAAATTTAGGGGATAATCGTTCCAGCCTAGTACGACGGTATTTTTCCCATTCGACTGCCTCGGATTCCGATAGACTTTCAGGATAATTCCGCCCTTTATAATGCAATAATAATTTCGGTAATCTTTCGTCATGAAAATCGGGATGAAAATCTGCTAGCTTCATAGCATCCGCATTTCGTACTGCCGCCACTTTCACACGATCCGTATCGTTTAAAAATCCATCATACAGCGCCGCTTCGGGTTCAATGGCCTTTGGAAATTCTGGTCGGTTCTCGTAATCGCTGCGCATTTTTTCGGCAAACTCTGGATGTTTAAGCAAAATCTTTAAACTGTGTTCCACCTCTACTTTTTTAAGTCCAATCTTCTCCCAACCATTACCAGTGTCTAGTACTGATATTGGCGCCACCGCCGGACATTTATTAAAACAAAGCTCCTTAACTACCGGGAATATAGACGAGTGATGATTATGAAGAGTGTCCCCCACTAAGTCTTGTGTAGCGGAAGAGGAAAATGACCAGCCAGACTCGTCCAGGGGATTTCGTAAGTCATAGACCAGCACATTGCCATTTCGTCCACTAGTTAGCGGAAATGCTACAGTTGTCTTATTAAATTCACTCGCATATCTTCCCGACGCATATACGAATGGTTGCTTATGCTCTAGATTCACTAGTTTCTTCACTTCGTTCTTGTCTCGCATCTTAAAAAGATATTCAAACATTTTTGGTTGCTTTTCTTTTAACATTTTAGTCACAGCTATAGTAGCATACACGTCCGACAGCGCATCATGAGCGTGCTCATGCGAAAGTCCGTTGAGCTTAGTTAGCAATTCCAGACGATTTGTCGGTTTACCATTTTCTGTAAATGGCCAGTTAATCCCTTCTGGTCGAAGCGCTCGCGTAAGGCGCACTACATCAAGCATATCCCATCGCGACCGCCCATCCTTCCATTCCCATTCGTAAGGATCATAAAAATTTCGCCACAAAGTCGCTCGCATAAATTCATCATCAAAGCGTACGGTATTATACCCCAGCGCAATCGTATTCGGTATAAATATCTCTTCCGTCGCATATTTACAAAACTCCGCTTCGCTAATACCGTCACGCAAAGTATCTTGTGGAGTAATCTTCGTTACCGCTATCGCACTTGGGCTCGGCAAAGCATCACTTGTCATCTTCACCAAGATATTCACCGGCTCATCAATAGGCTCTAAATCTAGCGTCGTCCGCTGCCCAGCAAACTGCATAATTCTATCTTCACGCGGGTTCAAGCCCGACGTTTCTAAGTCATAAAAGAAAAAAGTCTTCTCGTTCATCTATATTCTACTTATCACACTTCTGAAAAAACTACAACCCCAGCCTTTTGGACAAATGCTATATGGAGCATTGGGGCTGTTTGAAGAGATAAACCATAGGTATAAGACGAAACAAACACTACCAACGCCAGTACGCACAAAACTACCAAACCAGTTATTCTATTCCAAGCCTTCATATTATAAATATTAGAATGAGCCTT
>CAKUXN010000025.1 GCA_934700415.1 uncultured Candidatus Saccharibacteria bacterium
AACGCCAGTACGCACAAAACTACCAAACCAGTTATTCTATTCCAAGCCTTCATATTATAAATATTAGAATGAGCCTTTTAAAAATGCAAGAATTCTATTTGTATTCCCACACAGCTCCATCTGGTGTGTCGCGGAGAGTAATGCCACGAGCTACTAGCTCATTACGAATTTCGTCTGAACGACCATAGTCTTTTGATTCACGGGCTTTTTCACGCTCAATGATTTTATCTACTACCTCTTCATTAATATCTGGTGAATCTTTGATAAGTTGTAACCCAAACAATTTATCGATTTTTTTCCAAGTAGAAAGCGCAATATTTGCAGCGTCAATTAAGGCAAATGCTTCGGGCGAATTTAAATTATTGGACGCCGCATCTATTATTTTTTCGTAGATGCCCTCATCTTCAGCAATTTCCCTCTGGTAGCAAAGTGCAATTCGATTCCGCCAGTTTAGTCTTCTGGTTTTTGCACCAGCGAGCGATTCAAAAGTGAAATTTCTAGCCCCTTGATAATGCCCTGACAAAAGCCACATTTTATAATCCATTGGTGAAAAGCCTCGTTTTGCCAAATCTGAAAGTAGATATACATTCCCAAGTGATTTAGAAATTTTTTGCCCATCAATCGTAATAAAATCACAATGGAGCCAATATCGCGATAGCTCGTGCCCATATGCCGCAAATGTTTGTGCGATTTCATTAGTATGATGTACTGGTATATGATCAATCCCTCCACAGTGGATATCAATTGGTTCACCTAGTTCTTCGTGAATAATTGTAGAACACTCTAGGTGCCAACCTGGATATCCTGGTCGTCCAAGATAATCCCAGCGCATGGCGTGTTTTTCACCGGGTTTAATAAATTTCCAAACTGCAAAATCTGAAGCATTGCGTTTTTCGTTTGAAAAATTTACGCGTGCTCCAACCTGTAAACCAGACAAATCTAGTCGCGCGAAGTCGGCATAATTATCATATTTTGCGGTATCAAAGTATATGCCATCTTCAGTTTCATAAGTATAGCCACGTTCGCTCATTAAATCAACTGCTCGTTCGTCGGCTTCAATATAATTTGTTGCACGCGCGATAATGTCAGGCTGAGCCAAATTGAGGGCTTTAAAATTTTTCATAAAATCATCAATATAATAATCCGCTATCTCGTATACGCTTTTGCCTTCACGCGTAGCCCCCTTTTCTAGTTTATCTTCACCCTCATCGCCATCGGAAACTAAATGCCCTACGTCGGTCAAATTGAGAACTCTTTTTACATGATATCCGTTTGCTTTCAAAGTTCGCACCAAAAAATCCCAGTACACATAGGCTGCGTAATTTCCAATATGCTGGTAATTATAAACTGTCGGTCCACAAGTATATATTTTTACTACGTCAGAAAATGGCTTGAAAGTTTCTAGTTTTCGCGTCGAAGTATTAAAAAGTTTCATGTGGACCCCCATTTTTTATATATTTCTTTAGTGAGGATAATATTTTACTATATTTATCAACTGTCACTCCATGCGCTCCAGGGGTTTTTATAGCTTTTAAATTGGGATTAAGTTTAAGTAATCCAGGGTAGTTGAAGCTTGCAATAATCTGATCGAGTTCACCGTATATTAAATATGTCGGTCGCATTATTTTTAAGAAATTCTCGTAGCTGCTAGTGTCAGATACGATGTTTTTGAGGGAAGCATTAAAAGCTTTCGACTTGAGTAGTTTGCGATTTTTTCTTCCTACTACTTCCCGAAATCCTGCCATTGCTTTCTCAAATAATGGATTTTCTATATCTTCTTTACGATAAATTGGGGCCGACACTAAAACTAGCCCAGCCAAAGAATCCGAATGCTGATTAAAATATCTCGTGGCAATTAAAGTACCCATCGAATGGCCTACTAGCACAAGTGGTCCAGTCACGTTGAGTTTTTTAATTGAGTTGTCCAAAGCTTCAAGCTGCTCCTCATAAGTATATGATAAATCGTCCGAAGTATAAGATTTTCCAGCTCCCAGTAAATCAAAAGCCACAATTCTCATTTCACGAGCGGACTTATTTACTAACAAATAGTCGAATAACCCATCAAAACTCGATGAACTAGATGCAATGCCGTGGATAAAAACTGCAGTAAGAGTTGGCTGCCCGCTGCGGCAAACGTCATATGTTTTAGCAAGTTCAAGCATTTTTTGCCTCCAAAAATTCTGGTACTATTCTTATTAAATCTCGCACGACCTCGTCATAAGAAGTATCGTAAGTTCTAAATCCGGCCGCAAACGGATGCCCACCACCACCAAAATAGCCAGCAATTTGCTCTGCTACCCCGCATTTAGCTGCACAACGAATTTTACCAGTGACTTTGCCATCAGGGTACGTCTTAATTGCTACTGCAACTTTTATTCCCTCTACCAAACGCAATTCTTCCAAGATTAAAACATTAGGATTGTATTCGTCGGAATATTCGCGTATATCATCCCAGGGTATATGTACCGTCGCAAGTATTCCGTCTAAATGATATTCCACACGTTTAATAAGATCCGCTTTGTAGTCTAGGATTCGTGGAGATTTTTTCATGTATTCACGGCGGATCTCTTCTAGCTCCGAAATATTGGCGCCAAGTCGCGTTAGTTCAGCCGCAATTTCAAAAGTACGAGCCGTCACCGATTCGCTGGTAAAGCCAAGAGTATCAGACAATATAGCCTGCAGAATAGCTTCCGCCGCCGACTTATTAATTTCAATTCTCTGCTCTTTTGCTATTTCAAAAATAAGTTCTGCTGAGGCGGGTTTCACTTCAATTATACTAATATGGGGAAAATTTAAATCGTCGGCCGTTTCGTGATGATCTATTACGAGCACTGGCGCTGAATATAATCGATTAGAAATTGCAGTATCGCTTAATAACTTCGATAGTAATACTTCAGCCGCGGTGTCTACTACAATATATCCGTCTGCCTTATAGTCAAACTCGTTAGTTACTCTAGACCAATCAGCAAAATAATGTAAATATTTAGGAATATCTACTGGACAATAAAGTGAAACTTCTTTATTAGCCAGCAAATAATCCAACGCAATTGCCGAGCCCAAAGAATCACCATCAGGGTTTTCAGCTTGGATTACGCAAATTTTCGATTTGTCTTTAACAAAATTTGTAAACTCTTGATACATAAAATAATTATATCATAAGCTTACGGCCTTTAATAAGGTAATCCAGGCCCGAATAGAGCGTTAAGAACACCACTGTATATAATAGTATTATATTGATAACTCCTAAAGGCTCGTTCATAAAAATCAAATTGAGAATCATCGAAATTAAAGTAATCATCTGGATAGTAGTCTTAAGCTTACCAAAAATTGAAGCTGAAATTGTGACATTTTTTCTAGCGGCTATCATACGAATTCCATCAACTGCATAGTCTCTAATTAAAATTAGCATGAACATCCAGATAGGCATAAATCCTAATATTACAAACGCTAAAAAAGTTAAATTAGTTAACATTTTGTCTGCTAATGGATCTAGAAAAGCGCCAAAGTCAGTCACTAGCTTGTCTCTTCTGGCCCAGCGCCCATCCATAAAATCAGTAGCTGATGCAATAATAAAGCAGATTAATGCTACAATTTTCGCCGGTATACCTTCCATAAAAATACCACAGATTACTGGCGGTACTAAAATAATCCGAACAAAGGTTAAAATGGTCGGCCCATTAATTAAATGTTTCTTAGACGATATCACGACGATGTTCTACTTTCCAAGCCCGTATTTTAGCAAATTTTGCTGCGAGTACATCGGTGGACCATTTATCTCCGAGCATCACAGTCTCTTTAGGAGTGAAATTGTATTCGTTCATAGCTGCAGTAAGTTTAGTAGAAAGTGGCTTCTTTGCCCACCAAACACATGGTACGTCGATTGGTTCACAAAATTTCTGCATCATTTTTTTACGACCATTATTGCTGATGATTATTATTTTAACGCCTGCCTTTCTGCAATCATCAATCCAATCAGCAAGCTCATCGGCGGGTTCTTTCTCAGAATGGAGGCGGAGTGTATTGTCTAAGTCGCAGAGCAATAATTTAACCCCCTCTTTTTTTAATAGTTCAGGCGTCACGTCCTCGAATCGTTCAAACTTTTTATCAGCATGTAATTTACACATTTTGCGCCGCCACGATTAGGATTATTATAAGAAGTATAGTTGTCGCAAATGCGGTCGAATCGATGCGGTCGAGGAACCCGCCATGTCCCTCAGAACCACCGACCAAAAGTTCAAGCTTCTTAAACACACCATACTTAATGACGATTTCATTTGAATCTTTGATATTAAATTTGCGCTTGAGGTAGCTTTCATACAAATCTCCCATTAGAGCCAGCGGCCCACAAAGCAAATATATCCAATCGGTCGCAAAAGTGCCACGAATCGTCATCACGATTGCGCAGAGCGAAACAGCCGTAGCGAGTCCGAGAAAAGTTCCTTCCCAGGTTTTATTTTTAGAAATACGTGGAAATGGACGTGATTTCTTAAAAATCTTTCCCCCACAAAGCTTACCAAATAGATATGCAAAAATATCATACCCACATACCCCCAAAATAACATACCAAAAATGGGACAAGTCTGCTCTAATTACGAAAATTGAGCTACCAATCAGGAATAATATTTCAAAAATTACTAAAAAAACATTTGTTGCACCAAATTTACGTTTAAAGAAACTAAGTAATTCCGCAGCTGCCACTACTGAGGATAATATATATATTATTTTAAATGGAATACTATCAAACGTATATAAAGCAATTAACGCAATTATAAACATCGATAGCCCCACGATTAAACGCACTCTAAAATTCTTATCCATGTCTTTTATTATACCACCATGTAATAAAAAATGGTAAAATAGATATATGCTAGAATTTATCTATAACAAAATCAAGAACACTCTCAGAAAAATCGACATGCGCTTAGAGCGTGCTAAATACGGCTACATCGACAGTCTTCCGAAAAATATTGAATATTTTGAAGGTGGTTTGTATGACGTAGTTTACGAATCATCTTGCAAATGGCCGCACAATGTCGCACTCGAATTTTTCGATACCCAAGTAGTATACAAGGACCTAATTAAAAAAATAAATCGCGTAGCTGCGGCACTTAAGGCAATTGGCGCCGAAAAAGGTGAAAGAATTACTATCTGTATGCCTAACACTCCAGAAACTATCTACGCTTTTTATGCCATTAACGAAATTGGTGCAGTAGCTAATATGGTTCACCCGCTTTCTTCCGAAAAAGAAATCGAAGATTATTTAAATCAAGCTGATTCTAAAATAATGTTCTGCGTCGATATTAGTTATCCAAAAGTTGAAGCCATTATTAAAAATACTAATCTTGAACAGGTTATCGTTGTCTCCCCTACTCGCTCAATGGATTTTCTAGTCCGCGCTATCTATAAGCTTACCAAAGGACGCAAGAATCACATCAAAAAATCTCAACACGTTACTACATGGGATCAATTTTTGGCCAAAGCTAATAAATATATCGGCAATCCACACGCTAGAGTAAACTCCAAAGACGACGCCGTCATCATGTATTCTGGCGGTACCACAGGCAAGCCAAAAGGCATAGTACTTTCAAATCTCAACTTTAATGCGCAGGCTTTAGGCGCCAAATATTTAGTTCCTGAACTTTTCAAATCAAATTATTCATTTATGGCATTCTTGCCAAATTTCCACGCGTTTGGTTTTGGTTGTTGTATTCACATGCCACTTTATTTCGGCGCTCGCACTTTTCTGATTCCACAATTCAATCCCAAAAAGTTCAAAAAATATATTACGAAATATAAAGTAGATGTGCTGGTTGGTGTGCCTACGGTGTTTGACTATTTTACCAAAATCAAATTCAAAAAAGATGATTTAAAGAATGTAAAGTTCGTAGTGTCGGGTGGTGATATTATTAGTATGGCTAGTAAAGAAAGAATTAATGATTTCTTAAAAGCTCATGGTTCTAAAGCAATTATCGAAAATGGATATGGTCTCACCGAGGCTTCTGGTGGCTTTATCTTTTCTCCGCGCAGCGTAGCAGAAGAGCCTGATTCGATCGGCTATCCTATCCCTGATAACGATGTTATCATAATGGATCTTAAAACTAAAAAAGAAGCCGAGCTTGGCTCTGACGGCGAAATTCTTGTACGCGGTTTATCGGTCATGAAAAGATATTTAAATAAGCCAAAAGAAACCGAAGAAGCTTTCATCATGGTTGGCAATAAAAAATATCTTCGCACTGGTGACATAGGTTACGCAGATGAGCGAGGGGTAATACATTTCCGTTCACGCCTCAAGCGCATGATTATCTCTAATGGATATAATATTTATCCAGCTAATATTGAAGAAGTCACGATGAAATGTAAAGATGTTGCGAGTTGCGCCGTAGTTGGTCGTGAAGATAAATTGCGTGGCGAAAAAATCGTTGTGTTCGCCGTATTGAAACCAGAAACCTCCGAGCGCGCAGTCAAAAAAGAATTAACAAATATTTATAAAAAATATCTTGCTAAATATGAAATCCCTCGCGAAATTCGCTTCATACCAGAGCTCCCCAAGACCAAACTTGCAAAAGTTGATTTCAAAGCCTTAGAAAATTATAAATAATAGTCAGAATATTATAGTTTGGTACGGTTTTCTAGTGCAGCAGTAAGCGTGATTTGGTCGGCGTAAGAAAGATCTACGCCTAGCGGTAGACCTCGCGCGAGACGAGTGAGTTTAAGCTCTGGTTTAGATTCATGTAAAATTTTTTCCAGCAGCAAAGCCGTCGACTCGCCTTCTACAGATGGGTTAGTGGCAATAATTACTTCCTTTACGTTATCTTTATCGACACGCTCAACTAGTTCTTTAATATGAAGTTGATCCGGCGTAATACCATCAATTGGCGAAACGGCTCCGCCGAGTACATGATAAGTGCCTTTAAAGCCGTGCGTTGACTCAATTGCATAAATGTCTAAAGGCTCTTCCACGACCAGTACGGTGGTTTTATCCC
This sequence comes from uncultured Candidatus Saccharibacteria bacterium, assembly GCA_934700415.1. Lineage (GTDB taxonomy): Bacteria > Patescibacteriota > Saccharimonadia > Saccharimonadales > Saccharimonadaceae > Nanosyncoccus. Next base: position 6,984 of record CAKUXN010000025.1, read on the forward strand.
TAGCGTGGTCATCATAAAGCGGAGAAATATCTTGATTTGCATCGATAAGTGCAAAAGTAACTGGACATGACTTTACTCCATCGTGCAAATTCATTAAACTATTTGCAATTTCTTCGGAGATTTTTGCATTAGATTTAAAAAGATAGTAGGCATATCTTTCTGCCGTTTTTTGACCTACTCCTGGCAAAAGTCCAAGCGCATCAATCACATCGGTAAGAGCTTTTGGTAACATCTCGCACCTAAAAACTTAATTATAAACCGAGTCCAGAGATGCCACCCATGAGAGGTTTCATTTTGTCGGTTGCAATCTCTTGTGCTTTAGCAAAGCCATCACGCATACAGTTCTCGATCCAACGCTCTAACTCATGGATATCATTTAGATCAACTTTTTCAGGGTCAATAGTAACCTTTTTCACCTTTAATTCGCCATTGATTTGAACAACAACTGCACCATCGCCAGCTTCTACTTCTACGATTTCATTCTTGAGTTCTTTTTGTGCTTTACGAAGTTGATTAAAAAGCTTCATTTGGTCCATAGTTTGACCCATATTATTATTCTCCTTTTTCAATATATAGATATATTATATCAGAATTTTCTCTCATCGGAGAAGCGATAATTCGATTTAGGCCATAATTTTCTTTTTCAATTAGGCCATGCAGAACCGCAATGTTCCCAGATTGTATTTCGTCCAAGTTGTTACTGACTTTTACATCGGTAGAATCTTCCAAAATTTTATAGAAATCATAATAATCATTTGTAAAAATTGTTTCATCTGTTAAATTCGCACGAATCACTAATAAATCATAGTTAAATTCACTTGCTACGCTGGGATTATAGTGATATCCAAAAGTATATTGGAGCAAACTAGGCATCAGTATGATGGCAAATAATATAGAAAGCGGTATAAGCGCGGCAATTCTAGCATATGGATTTTCCGGAAAAAGACCATACCATTTTTCTAATAAGTATTTTAATCCATGTGCAATCAAAATTGCAACAGGCAAAATCAGAAAAACGACAGCGTAGGAATTAAAACCAGTAATAATTATTGTAAAAATCAGAAGCAAGGTGGCGATAGAATTACGCGACGCGAAAAAACCCTTAGTAGTAGAAAACAAACCAATTAGTGCAAGTGCAAACATTGGTAAGCTGATGAGCGGAGCTAGAAATACGCTCTCAAGCGAACCGCTCCACAAAAAGACCGGAGCAAGTCCACTGCCGATATTCGGGAAAAACGATGAAATTTCGAAATTTTTCGAAAATAAAAGTTCCATAATAGTGTCTGGATGATTGATCATATTCATGACGAGCGCAACGACGCCAGAAATAATTACAATGCCTACGATTGAAAGTGGGAGCCTTGGCAAACTTTTAACAATAAAACGTAGATGCGGTTGCGCAAAAACGAAA
>CAKUXN010000026.1 GCA_934700415.1 uncultured Candidatus Saccharibacteria bacterium
GATATATGCTATAATAAGGCAAAGAGAAGGAGGTAATGGTGAAAAAATGCTTTGATGCCACGAAGTATTTAAAAATTCAAAAAAAGAAAATCAAACAGCGCATCGCGATGTTCGACAAACTTTATCTTGAATTTGGTGGTAAGCTCATCGATGATCAGCATGCGGCACGCACTCTTCCTGGTTTCCTCCCCGACCTTAAGATTAAACTTTTGCAAGAATTTAAAGATGAAGCTGAAGTTATTTTATGTATTAATGCAAATGCTATTGAAAAATCCAAAATTCGTGCCGACCACATGATTTCTTATGAAACAGAAGTCTTAAGGTTGATTGAATTTCTGCGTGCTAAAGGGTTATATGTTAGCTCAGTGGTAATTACCTTGTACGAAGGTCAGAAAAAAGCCGATAATTTTGCTCGCAGGCTCGAGGATTACCATGTTAAAACCTATTTTCATACTTTTACCAAAGGTTATCCGACTGATGTTGATACAATCGTGTCCGATGAAGGGTACGGAGCTAATCCATATATTGAAACTACCCGCAAGCTTGTCATAGTTTCCGCTCCTGGTCCTTGTTCTGGTAAGCTCGCGACCAGCCTTTCTCAGCTCTATCATGAGTCGAAGCGCGGCGTTAATGCTGGTTATGCTAAATTTGAGACTTTTCCAGTCTGGGCCTTACCGCTTAAACATCCAGTAAATGTTGCTTACGAAGCCGCTACCGCTGATCTTGGTGACAAAAACATGATTGACCATTTTCACCTCGCTAAATACGGTATTACGGCCGTAAATTATAATCGCGACCTTGAGACTTTCCCAGTGCTGAAAGAAATTTTAACGCGTATCACTGGTAAAACTATCTATTATTCCCCTACCGATATGGGCGTGAACGTTATTGGCGAGTGTATTACTGACAATAAAGCCATCGAAAAGGCCGCCAAAGATGAGATTGTTCGTCGTTATTATCGTGCTCTTACTGATCTTAAAAAAGGCGCCGTGGCTCCCGTAGTAGTAGAACGTATTAAATTACTCATGAATGAACTTGGGATCTCTGAAGATGATCGCATAGTCGCTCTTGAGGCTGATAAAAAGCGCGAAAAATCTGGTAACCTGCCCTCTGCCTGTATCCGGGTTGGCAAAAAATACATTACCGGGCGTAAAACTGGTTATCTCTCGCCAATCTCTGCGACTATGTTAAACGCGATGAAACACGTCAGTAAAATACCAGACGAAGTAGACCTAATCGCTCCAGCTGTACTTGAGCCAATTTTGGAAATCAAAAACAAAACCTCTAATTTCAAAGAAAGCTATCTTAAGCTAGGTGAAGTAATTATCGCACTTTCTATTTGTTCCACAACGAATCCTGTTGTAAAAAAAGTGCTTGAAAATATCGACAAACTTAGTGGGTCAGAACTCCACTCTACTCATATGATTTCCGACGACGAAATGGTGATTTTGTCAAATCTCGGCATCAATGCTACTTGCGGGAACGAAATCGATATTGCTTGAACCGTCCGATAAAGTTAGAATTTGATTGTCCTGATCAAGTTTATACGTAAATTCATTATTAATATCATAAAGCCACTCGGTTTCAATTTTCAATTTATCCTCGTCAATTCGCCAAATAAAATCATAGTCATTCACATGAAAATTTGTTGTAAGTTGGCCCTTTCCAACTTCTGTAAAATTCCACACCACGGCCGAATCATCACGACGTTGCCAAGCGCCAATTTGCACGAGATACTCCGCATCGCGAATGCCAGGGCCTTTTAATGCATTGAGTAAAACAAAAACTACCCCAGCCATTAAAGCTAAAATGCCAACCACAAACGTTATGATGCTAATTTTAAGTTTGGTGTTTTTAGGTTTAAAAGCTTTTTTTAATTCTTTTTCGCTTACAACTTGCGCTTCATCCATAAGCACATTTTAACAGCAAAAAATAAAGTTGGCAAGTAAAGACTAGTGATATAAATTGGCTTTAATCAAATCAAGATAAGATTTAGCAGCGTTACGAAAATTATTTAATTCTTCGCCCTCAAGTTTGATATAAGGATTTCCGGCAATCTTTTTAAACACGCCTTCTGGTTTGACTTCGTAACGAATAGTAATACCATGTATATTCCCCAATTCGTCAGGCCAACCTTCATACCAAATCCAAACATTTTTCTTGTGTTCAAAAAATTCACGTTGATGCCCCTGTGGAATTGGGCCAAATATGGTGCGTCCAAATTCGGATTCCGCGCTTATAAGTTCCTCAAGCGGCATTTTTCGATCTCCTCAGCAATTGCGTTTAATTCGTTAAATATTTCCAGAGATTCGTTATTTATAGCAACAACAGATTTAGCTTCGCGTTTAGCGAAGTTTGGAATCGGGAAAACGGAATAATCTTTCTGCATTTTTAGTTGTTTCCTTCTCTATAGTCTTAAAATCCACCCTTAGTTTATTGCTTAGCCACTCAGCAATCTCCTTAATATATCTCGGTTCATTAATTATACCACGAAATGGCACAGGAGTCAAGAAAGGCGCATCAGTTTCAAGCAGAATGCGCTCAAGTGGTGGAGTAGGTAAGGTGGAATAGGTGACTAACCCATTTACACCCACATAAAAGTTTGTATTTTCAAGAATTTTGCGTAACGTTTTTTTGCTGTCAGTAAAACTATGAACCACACCACGTACAGTTGGAAAATTATTCGTGACCGCAAAAAAATCAGGAAATGCATTACGTACATGAAAAGATAAAGGTAAATCATGGTCAACCGCAAGTTGTAACATCTTTTCAAATAATTTTATCTGCGCATCGCGGTCGTAATCATCATAATGATAATCAAGCCCTACTTCTCCAATCGCAATTGGAGATGAGGCGAAATTTAAATCAGAGATATCGGCATTCTCGGGATGGATACCATAAGTCCAATATACGCCTTCGTGTGAACTAGCAAAATCACGTGCCGCTAAAGAATCTTCTGGATCGGTCCCGATACAAATGATTTTTTTAATGCCCTTTTCATGCGCGCGAACAAGCATTTCTTCGGCTTGCTCAGCCGTAAAGAATTCTCGATCATGTAGATGGCAGTGTGAATCAATTAACATAATAGAATTATATCATGTCTATTTATCGTCATATGGCACCATGTTCGTGACTGTTGCTGGAACGAGTTGATTATTCTTGACTTTATACACAGTTAAACCAACGTAGAATCTGCTCGGATCATCTACAGAGGCAAATTGGGGTCAATAGTAGCAAGAACCATACCATAAGTCGTAATGAGTGGTATCACAAATAAGGCCACGATAGCTAATGCTAAACGCTCCAAAATAACCAACGGGCCTCTATTATTTACTCTACACTTCATATAATTCACCCTATTTTAGGTATAACAATTTAGGGGATAAGTAGCAAGATTTTTATGGTTAAAAAACGAGAAAAAAATAACGAATTTTCCACAAGCAGAATAGACACAATTTTATATACGATTTTCGCGTTTACGTTTGACTGGATCGAGCTGACGTTTTCTAAGCCTTAAAGATTTCGGGGTGACTTCAAGGAGTTCATCGTCTAGTAAAAAATCCAAACATTGTTCAAGCGATAATTGAGTATAAGGAGTAAGCTGAATTGCGCCATCTGAAGCATGCGTACGCATATTAGTTAGCTGTTTTTCGCGACATATGTTTATATCTAGGTCATCCTTTTTGTTAGAAAGCCCCACGATCATACCTTGATATACTGGAACTTGTGGAGGAATATACAGCACACCACGTGCCTGAGCGGCATCAAGTGCATAAGCGGTCGAAACACCATTTTCAAAAGCCACAAGAGCACCATTGCGTTCTGGCTTATAGCGACCTTCCACTGGACGATATCCAGATGGTATGCTCGACATGATCACGGTGCCTTTTGTGGCGGTTAGCAAATTATTACGAAGGCCTATTAGTGCAGCAGTTGAAATTTCATAGACAAATCTTGTAGCGCCAGTAGTTGTAATTTCTTGTGATTTTAGTTCTGCCTTGCGCACTCCCAACTCTTGAGATACGGCGCCGACGAATTCTGGCGCTACCTCAATCGTTAGCGACTCGATTGGCTCTTGTCTAACACCGTCAATTTCACGATATACTACTTCTGGCCTACCAGCCTCTAATTCATAACCTTCACGACGCATCGTTTCGATTAAGACCGACAAATGCAATTCGCCACGCCCAGATACTTTATAGCCAAGTCCATCAGGTTGGATTTTGAGTGCGATATTTGTTTCAAGTTCACGCTCCAAGCGTTCCGCGATTTGTCTTGAAGTGGTAAATTCACCTTCACGCCCTTTTAATGGCGAAGTGTTAGGCCCAATATAAATTGACAAAGTTGGTGCTTCAAGTTCTATAGTAGGTAGAGCTTCGGGATTCTCGCCAGTAGCAATTGTGTCGCCGATATTGGCTTCGGAAACACCAGTAAGCGCCACGATGTCGCCAGCAATTGCTTCTGTCACTTCCTCCTTTGCTAGTCCATTATAAATAAACAAATTATCGATTTTGGCATTTCTTATAGTAGAAGAATGCATTATCTTTACGCTCTGACCTTTTTTAAGCTTGCCACGAAAAATTTTACCAATACAATATTTACCCAAGTAATTATCAGCTGCAAGTGCCGCTACGAGTAATTGGGCGGATTCGGCATTTGGATCGACAGAAGGAGCCGGGATGTCATTAATGATAGATTCAAAAATTACATGTAAATCATCATCAAGGTCGGTAGTCTTACCGGCTTTGCCCTCGCGAGCAATTGCATAATAAATCGGATAGTTGAGCTGTGATTCGTCGGTCGCAAGTTCCAAAAATAAACTTTCAATCTCGTCTTTGACCTCTTCGATTCGTGCAGCTGGCTTATCTATCTTATTAATTACTACGACCGGTCGAAGCTTAAGGCTGAGTGCTTTTTGTAAGACAAATTTCGTCTGTGGCATTGGACCTTCTTGAGCGTCCACAATTAAAAGTACGCCGTCGGCCATATTGAGCGTACGTTCTACTTCACCAGAAAAATCAGCATGCCCTGGAGTATCGATAATGTTAATTTTATAGCCATCATAATAGACACAAGTTTGTTTAGCGGTGATAGTGATACCACGCTCATGCTCTTGATCCATCGAATCCATAATCAAAGTCTGTTGCATTTCCGCTTGGTTGTCACGAAAAGTATGCGACTGTTTAAGAAGCCCGTCGACTAAGGTTGTCTTACCGTGGTCGACGTGCGCGATAATTGCTACATTGCGAATTTTATCTTTATTCAAAATCATTGTGAAATTATATCACATTTTTACACTTTACGCCAGTATTTAATATGAGCATTTACCAGTGTTTGGAGCTTTAGGGATAAAAATATTTTTTTCATCATTAATGTTATTTGCGGTCAAAGTCACAAGGACTCCGTCGCCACGCAGGTCTTCAGCTACTGGCACCAGCATTATTTCAGTATCGGAATCGATATCACTAACCGTAATCAGTTTTTCATTAGTTAATCCTAGAATTTCCCCATTTACGATAACTATAGTTTTTTCTCCAGTAGCCATAAACTCGATTTTGATTTCCTTTTCTGAAATTCTTTCACTTTTAGTTATCTCTAAAGTTGGTTTTGCCGCAATTTCGGCGTTTTCTTCAACGCGTGGCAAGGAATCAAAACGCCCCATAATATAATCCGTGAGTAGATTTAATTCATCAAAATCTGTCACTACTTTACCGCCAGTACTATTTGCAAGGTTTTCATATTCATAAGCCACAGATTCATTTGTAATAATATAAAAATTCACTGGGTCGATCTGTTTGCTTAATTTTATGACATCATCTAAAATAACGCCATCACGGTCGGGAGCGAGAAACCCAGCATCCGTTAAAACCACAAGTGATTTAGTCGAGCCGAATTTCCAGTTCAAACTCTTCATCATTTTAAGTGAGCTAGAAAGTAGAGATTCAGGATCGTCGCCACCACCATCCGCCACAATTCTCTCCAATTCTCTTTCAAAAATTTCTCGTGTGCAACTTTCAAAATCGCAGTGCGAGAAAGGCTCGTAAGGATCGGCCAAATCACGATAATCATAAAGTGCAACTCTGCCACCTGCATCTAGAGTTTCTACAGCTAAACGTAAGGCTTCAGTTTTATATTGTTCGATCATCCCCGCCATCGAACCAGTGGAATCAATTAAAAAAGCAGTATCGTGTGGAGAGCTTATATGATTTTCAATCCCAAAAAATTTTGTGATTTTATCATAAATCACGCGAGAGGCGTCCTCGTATAAATTTTCCGAAACATAATTAATGTGGTCGGTGATACTCAAATGAGAGCTACAAAAAACATCGCGTTTATTACACCAGGTCCCAACCTTGCCAGTATATGCTTCTGGTTCATATGGAATATAAGCGCCTAGCAGGCCTTTATAAGCTTGACAGTCTGGTACGTACATACGATAATCGGATAAGTTTTCATTACGGCAAGCAGATGGAATAATCCCCTTTCCTTCTGGCAAATGTAATTTTGGATCACCAAAAGTCGCTGCATAAATTATTCGATCAGAATTTAAACTACTTAAAGCTTTTGAAACCACCATAGCCCCTTGCGAATAACCGCCAATTACGAATTGTGTTTGGCGGCAAGAAGAATTATTAATTGTCGAAATGAGGTTTCTTACTCCAGTATTAACACTTTCGCCAAATTCAAACGCATCTCCCGCACCAAAATATGCACCAAGCGTAACACCTAAATTATCAAGACCTACGCCAATAGCTGGATAATCTAAATCCACAAATTCGTAATTTAAGTTAGCGGTTTGAAGTTTTTCTTCAATACTATTTTTAAAAGCTAAATAATTTTGATCGCTCCATCGTTCTCCACCCGAACCTCGCGCAAAAATCAATTTTAAGTCTGGACAAACTTCCGCCTTGACTGATGGTATTATGGATGAAAGTGTATTTGCAACACCTGCTACAATCGCAATAGTCACGACTATAAGGCGTTTAATTGATGTATAGATTTTTTTCATGATATACCTCCGTTATTTAATTGTGTGTCAGATTAATACACGTCCATTTAAAAAATACAACCCCCCACCTTTGCTTATGGTATAATTGACTAAACAGGAGGCTACATGGACCAAAAACAACGCGAGTGGGACGAATATTTTATGAAAATTGCCGAAACGGTTGCGCTTAAATCAAAAGACCCTTCATCCAAAATGGGTTGTGTAATTGTTGATCAAAATAAACGCGTTGTATCACTCGGTTATAATGGTATGCTTCAAGGCGCTGATGAATCAAAAATGACGCTCAGCGAGCGCCCCATGAAATATTATTTCGCTATTCATTCCGAAATGAACGCTTTGATTTTTGCAAAACGCGACCTTACTGGTTGCACAGTATACAATCGTGTTGCCACTTGTGAAAATTGTCTAAAATATTGTCTTCAAGCTGGCATCAAACGTTTCGTCTATGAAGAGCTGCGCGTTAAATCACATTCAACCGATCGCGCTCACTCCATGACCAATATAGAAACTGACGAGGCAATTATCCGTTTGCTTAGTTCAATGCCAGAAGTCGAAACACTGAATCTTACAAATGGTAAAACATACATAGAAGATATTTTAGCTTCCTATCCGCAAGATTCAGCTGAGTACCAACGCCTGGCCAAATGGGTTAATTAAGCTTTTTAAGTTTACGTTCTAGTCTAAGAAACATTAAGTAAATTGCTATGGCGGACAGAATTACGCTACAACTTCTTGTTCCATAAATTCCTTTATTAAATTTTGTATTTTAATTATAAAATCACAACCTTAAAACAAACTAAAAAGGAATTCTTTTTACCAATTAATCTCTGACATGTCATGAGATTTTAAGAATTCATTGCATTTGCTAAAATGATGATTGCCAAAGAATCCGGCGTGCGCCGATAACGGTGAAGGATGTGGCGATTCCAAAATCAAATGTTTTGAACTATCAATGAGCGATTTTTTGTTTCGTGCGTCTCTCCCCCATAAAATAAAAACGAGATGCGGCCTTGTTTTATTTAGGTATTCAATTGTTGCCGTGGTGAAAATTTCCCAACCTTTATCGCGATGTGAGCCTGCTTTATGTGCTTCCACTGTAAGGACGGTATTAAGTAGCAGTACACCCTGTTTTTGCCAATTTCTTAAGCTTCCACGCGGATTGTTGTGATGCCCTATATCATTATCAATTTCTTTATAAATATTAATTAGCGAGGGTGGAATCGGTTGTGAATTTGGTACTGAAAAAGCTAGGCCTTCTGCTGCGCCAGGTGTATGAT
>CAKUXN010000027.1 GCA_934700415.1 uncultured Candidatus Saccharibacteria bacterium
CTCTTAGACACATTTAAATCAGCCCCCATCATTAATTTAATCATCTTAATTTCATCTACGCCAAAGTCGCCAGTTGTTTTCTTCGTAAATGCCGCTTCATACGCGTTCCACAAATACCGTTCGTCGGGCTTTAATTTTTCACCATCTATATCACGATAAATATTGATGTCTTCTCCCATTGCTTTAGCTAGATTTAACAGAAACCAGCTTTCGATTAATACTACATTTGTAGTATTATTAAGTTCAGCCAAACACTGGTCTACAATTTTAAAATAATCTGGATTATCAGAACTTTCCGCTGCCAAACTCACTTTATTTAAGATTGTTGCCGCAAGTTCCATTCTGTCATAACTTACCAGAATTTTATCGTAATATTTTAACATTCTTGCGCCTGTAATTGTACCCATTTCGCTCTTTCCCTGGTGAATATTTAATTCAACCAAAGAGAACATCTCAATTCCGCCCGCTAATTTCGATTTAGCCTTCCGTGCACTTTTTGCAATCGCTGACATTTTTCCTGTAGGCGTAATCAAATTCAAAATCCGGTCTGCCTCAGCGTAATTAGTCCGTCTCAATACATAAGCTAGCGTTTTAATATCATTTTGCATAACGCTCCACATAATCTTTTATCTCGCGCGGAGTCATCGTGTCTTTTTCAAGCACTCCTACCACTCCATATACCGATAAATCTGTCATTTTCAGATTCAAAGATGTTACTACCACTACTGGTACTTTTGCTGTATCATTATAAGAAATCAATTCATTAAGTAAGGTAAATCCATCTGGCCCAGTTAACAAAATATCTAAAAATATCATTTCTGGCATTTTGCCATCCGATATGGCGTTCATCGCTTCAATAGCATTACTAAATATTTCTACTTCGTGGTTTTTAATTGACGAAGCGATACATTCGGCCATTATTTCATCATCATCAATCACAAAAATCATTTAAAATAAGCTCGCTTGCATTGATTTATTAAGTTCTACATAAAAGCTTGTACCATCTCGATGCCTCACTGCACCCACATCTGCATGCATATAGCGCGAAAATCTTGAAGCAATAAATAATCCCAGACCAGAGGAACCTGGTCGCATAGCAATTGAAGTTGGCTTGTTTATAAAACCCCTTTTCATTTCTTTCCATACGTCCATCGGCAAAGCCGGGCCATAATCTCTCACTACTACACGCACTTTATCACGATATTCGCGCACAATTAATTCTGATCTTGTTTCTACGCCAGAATAATGCATCGCATTAAGCAAAAAATTATAAATCACACTTCTAAGTAACTCCCGATTTGCCACTACTAAATTTGAGCGATTAGAATATTTGATAAACAAATCCCTTCGGTTAAACCTAAACAAATACATCAATTCCCGTGTTACTTCATCACACACTGGACGAATTGCCACAGGCTCCATTTCAAAAATGCCATCTTCTAAACGTTTTAATTTGGTTAAATCGTTTACTTGCTTGATTGCCCTTTCTGACACACTAATCATTTCATCACGAATATGTTCTCCCCTGTCATCCATTTCATCAAAAGAAAGCGCCAATTGTCTAAGTACCGCCAGCGGAGCTTTTAGCTCATGCGCCGCCACCAAAATTCCATCAACCTCCACATCCATACCCCCATTATAGCACACTAGGCATTGAAGGAAATGGTCGTAAGTAGTCTATTAAAATCACTTTCAAATAAAACTGACTCTGTCTGCAAGACCGCAGTTTTATCACGTATCTTAAAAACTACAATATAACCACGTAATTCTGTATTTGGAATTTTGCCGCTATATCTGTTTGCTACAGCTCCCGCCACCGAAATCGTTTCTACACTCAAATCCGCATCCTTACGCTCCATCACCCTTTGATATTCGGCCACTACAGACTCAAAATCTTTATCACGAATTGTCACCCTTAGCGCATTAATATTGGTCTTAGAAATCGGATTTACTTGAATTGGATTAAGATATGCTTTAAAATCTCCGCCATTCGAAGCGTCAGCTTCGATATACACACTCCAGGTTCGAGGATATTTAAAAGTCAATTCACCATAATCAGCTGGACCAGAAAAAGTCTGGTACGGATCTTTTTCGCGTTCTGCAAACTCTTTTTCGTCTTCCGTTTGTTGTTCTTCTTTAGCAGATGCCACGGCTACTGCAATCTTGCCCTGCACATCATCATTTACATCGTTGTATTTCAGTAAAATCCAAACAAATAATACTATAAATGTGAGCGCAAGTAGTCCCAACACTACAATTACAATCGTCTTAATAAATTCATGGTTCTTATTTGCCTTTGCCTTCAAAAGAGCTTCTCTTTGGACGGTAGGTGAACCATATTGCACATTTGTTTGCACTGGTGGCATTTGATTATTTTCCATAAGCTTATTATATCACTCTTTACTAAAATCTTCGTCCAAAATTCTAATCTCATTTTGGAGATCGCTTAAATCTTTCTGCAGTTCCTTAGCAATTCCAATCGCTTCTTTATATTTTTTTATTGCATCATCAAGATTAAACTCATCCGAATAAAACCAATCCGTGCATTTGTCTAGTTCTTCAATTTTCTTGGCTAGAGTCTTTTTTTCGCTCATATATCTCCTTTATTTCTGCTTTAATTTCTTTATCATATGTTGTAATTTTTACAACATTATTCTGAACAATATCACCTCTAATCATCGCATAACCCCGCCTCAGGACTCGCTCTGGGTTAAGCGCTGCTAACGTTTTAATTCTACCAGAAATCTGTTTACGATAGTCGACGATTTGTATTTTAATAATTGTCGCCGCCTGTTCAATTTTTTCTTTTTCCTTCTTAATTACATTAAAAAATCTGTTAATAATTGCCTCTCCAACTAAGTCCATCCTAGTTCCCAGCCAACAATAGATTACTCCTCGATCCGGAGTTAATTTTTCAGCCGCATTCGATGGCGTCGAAGCTCTCACGTCTGCAGCAAGGTCACAAAGCGTTTCGTCCACTTCATGGCCAATTCCCGTAATCACTGGAATTTTCGACGCAGCAATCGCTCGAACCAAAGCCTCATCATTAAAACAAGCGAGATCATCCGCCGACCCACCACCACGCAAAATAGCAATCACCTGGACTTCGCCTCGCTCATTGAAATAATTAAGAGCTCGGATTATTTGATCGGGGGCATCCATCCCCTGCACTTGAGTATGAGCTACTTGCACACTTAGCCCACACCAGCGCTCATTAATAATTTTGATAAAATCAGCATATCCTGCTGCCTGCGTAGAAGAAATCACTCCGACTCGCTCTAAATATTTTGGCAGCAAACGCTTTTTCCCATAATCAAATAATCCTTCGCTATCTAACTTCTTCTTTAAAATCTCAAAAGATTTTTTTAAACTACCCTCACCTACTGGCTGCACCGCTGATACCGTAAATGAAAACTTTCCCCACCTTGTTACTTTTGGCGTACCTTTTACGATAACTTTCATTCCATCTTCAAGTGGAGTCCGAAGCTGAAACAAAGTCATAAAACAATTTACACTTGCTTCTTTGTCCTTAATATCAAAAAATACCCATTTGCCTTGATTCACTTTAAAACTCGCCACTTCGCCAGTGATCGTCACTGAATGATACGCATAATCAAGCGTCTGATTTACGACCGCAAGAAATTCAGACGGAGTGAGATTCATCTTTCTTTCCTTGAATCACTTTATAGTATGGACGTGTACCAGTAACGATCGTAAAGATGAGCGTAAGCACCCTAGTCATTACCGTCACAATTGTAGCTGTCGGAAAATCTACACAAAGCGCAATCATTACGACAGCCATGCCCAGTTCATATCAACCATATGGCACAATTCCATCAAATACCGATCCGATTGCTTCTCCCACCAAGATAAATGGCAGAAGTTCTGGTCGCTCAAGCGAAATCGCCACTAGCCAATAAGTCGCCACCTCAAAAAAGCTATAAACAAATCCCCACACTAAAGGTTTCTTTAAATATTTCTTATTGTTTTTTGCAATTTTTACACTTTCATGTATATCAGAAAAATAATTGCTCACCCTATCTGGCCTTATCAAATATTTTTTATGCCCAAAGGTCAAAATTCTGGTTACGGTGTTCATTAATTTAGAAATACTTTTTGAAAAAAACACGATTCGTTTTTTACTACTCGCTACAAATACTACAAAAACCAGTGCTATAAATACTCCAAGATTCATAAGTAGCGACACTGGTATAATCCATTTTGCCTCATCAGGAATCAAATTAAATGCTAACAACACTAAAATCGCTACTAAAGCCTGCATATAATTAATTACCGTCGTCACTGCATAACGAAACACATAAAGAAAACTCGCCTGACCCGCCGACACATTGAATGGACGCAGACGATAAGTAAGATAAGCTAATCCACCAAGCCCACCAGCAGGCACGGCGTGATTCACAAAATTAAGTTCAGTTGATATCAGTAAAATCTCTTTTTTCGAAAATTTCTTGACGTCTCTACGGTTGCGTAAATACGAAAAGAAAATCTGCCCACACGCATAATACATAAATAATTGTTCTGGAACTAGAAGAAGTAATACAAATGGATTAGTTTCACCTAAATGTTTAAAAGTATCTAGAATATCTGGCCAATTTTCATATACTACATAGGCCACCAAAACTAAAGTCAAAAGCCATAGAATAGTTCGCGCGGAAAGAAATGGTATTAACTTATGTTTTTTCTTTGCCATAAAAAAATTATACCACAAAAAATAGCCCCTACGGGCTATTTATTAGCGTACTTCTACGCGTACTCTTGGCAATGATTTACCAGAGAAATGAGTCTTCTTTGTTTTCACGAAAGTAACCACACCATCTTTTGCAGCATGGATTGTGAAATTACGTGACATATATGTACCTGGACCAGCTAATTTAGTGGCTCCAGTTTGGCGAACTAATACTTCACCATTTTTGACTTTTTGGCCACCAAAGCGCTTAACGCCAAGGCGCTGGCCAGCATTGTTATGAACGTTTTTGGCGGTACCGCCAGCTTTTACGTGTGACATTTATTTCTTCCTTGAAATTATTATATCTCTCGCGACGATTTGACCTGCTCGTGCATAAAGAAGCCCCTCGCGCGATTTATTGTTAACATTATACCCCAATCTTTCAATCTCGTCAAGGATTTCCAGCCGAGAATAATTCCCATTTTCTCGAAGCCAAGCTGGAATTGCCATTACTACAGGTGTACCACTCTTGATTTGTGTAGACAAATTCTTCAAAAAACCCATAATAATCGTTTTACATTCCTGTTTTTCAGTCTTAAGTTTAATTTCGGGCGGCACTTGCGACATTGGTCTTCCAAGATAACCTTCACAGGCCACCGCGTCAATCGGCTGCGTCCAAGTAAAAGAAGTTGCATCACCAGCAACAATCTGGAATAGATTGCTTTGTTCGCGCTCTCTCTCGCGCCCGTCGTTACGGGGCTCGCTCGAACAGGCTCCCCGTTGGTCGCCATGCTCACAAAGCAACCATTCCAGATTTTTTTTGCTATACTCCACCATTCTTTCACTTATGTCAGTACCATAAACTCGGTATCCCATGAGAAGAGCTTCTTGTAAAACTACTCCAGTACCACAAAACGGATCTAAAATTGTCGCGCCGGATTTTAAAGGCCCACAAAGGTTAATCAAAATCTGCGCTAGTTTCGGCGGCAACATCCCCACCTTTGCATCACGTGCTGGCCGTGCTTGATCACGTTTAGAATAAGCATCGATGTCCTGTATGCCGATTACTTTATACCATTCATTGTCGGTTTTTATTAGTTCAACCTTACGTTCGTTTCTACCAGAAAGTCCATTGTGCAAAGACGTAGCCGTGGATAATACTGCATCTTTATTTTCCACTACTCTCACCGAACGGCCATGACGCACCAAAATTTTTTTAAGCTTTAAAGCTTCCATGGTCGCAGTCTTTCGCGACGCCTTAACCGAATAATCGCTCACTCCTAATGTAATCTTCCCCTCTGGTAGCTTTTGCAAAAATTCAATCGGTTTCTCTTTCAACTCTTCCGCCAACTTCAGCGTTCCACCGAGACGATCAATGTGGACGGCGGGTGATCCTTGTGGAAGGGTTCCCACGGAGCTCGCAGGCGCTTGTGCCGAGAGGGTGCCGTGGGAGAGAAAACAAGGGGCAGGACTCGCTGTCCACCCCAACGCCTCAAGTTCCGCTAAAGATATTTCCGGTTGTCGCCCAAGTATCGCAAGATATTTCATTTTACAATCACAAATTTATTTTTGCCCTTTTTCACTATCGCCGTCTGATTGATAGCAATATCTTCTGTTACTTTTATGCCATTTACTGATATTGCACCTTGTGCGATGAATTCACGCGCCTTTTTCTTAGACTCCGCAAGCCCAGTAGAAGTTAAAATATCTACTAATAATGTCCCTTTAGCAACTACCGGTAAATAAGCCGCAAACTCCGTAAGTTCATCTTCCGAAAATTCCGAAAAATCCGTCTCACGACTAAACAGTGTCGCCGTTAGATTTTCTGCTGCTTTAGCCGCATCTATACCATGTACCACAGAAGTGGCCCCAAAAGCTAAAGCCTTTTGTGCAATTCTAAGCTCCGGTTGTTCAAAATGTCGCTTCAAAATATCTTCAATTTCTTCTTTAGTAAACAATGTATAAATTTTAATTAAGTATTCTACGCTTGTATCTGGTTGATTAAGCCAGAATTGATAAAAATCAAAAATCGAAGTATAGTTACCGCTTCCATTATCCGAAGCTGCAAGCCATATCGCATTACCTTCGCTTTTACCAAATTTACGTCCTGTCACTGGATCAATCACTAGCGGTGTCGACCATACGTCCACATCAGTATTTTCCAAACGTTTAATCAAATGCATACCAGTAGTACAGTTACCAAATTGATCCGCTCCGCAAAGTTGCATTCTCACATCATGCTCACGAAAAAGATGCAAAAAATCATAGCCTTGAATCAAAGTATACGAAAATTCAGCATAAGAGATTCCTGTTCCACCTTCACCAATACGATTTTGCACAAACTGTCTATCCAGAAGCTGCGTCATCGAAAAATTCTTCCCCACCTCACGTAAAAAGTCTAGAAACTTGATGTTCTTAAACCAGTCGTAGTTATCGACCAATGTTACACGAACCGGTGACGTCACTTGAGGGACCCCCATCGAGCCTTGCGAGGATGGGGAAAAGATGACGGCAGGACCCGCTCGCAGAATAATACGTTCAACTTGTTCACGAATGCATTGTTTATTGTGTTCCACTTCGTCAAGCGGCTTTAGATCACGTTCACCGTTTTCTTTTGGATCACCAATTTGTCCAGTAGCTCCACCAACAAGTAAATACGGTTCCCAGCCATGCCGCACAAAACACGCACACATCATTAGCGCCGCAAGGTTTCCAATCGTTAGCGAATCCGCACTTGGGTCTGCCCCCCAATAAAATTTCTTATTTTTACGGTCATCAAGCTCAGCCGGATTCTTAATCGTCGTTTCCGCCTGAAATCCCCGATAAATCAATTCTTCTGACAATCTCATATATATAATATATCACATCTATATAACTTTTGCACCCAGGCCTAAATTGTCGCTCCCCCTCGCGCTTTATTCGCCCATTCATCCGCCATTTCGTTCAATTTAGTCCCTTCATGCCCTCGCACCCATATAAGAGAAACTTGATGGGAGCAATATAACTTATAAAGCTCTTGCACGATATCTAAATTCATAATCGAACCAGTTTTTTTCTTCCAGCCATTTGCTTTCCATCCCGCCGCCCATTTTGTTAACACATTTATCCAAAATTCCGAATCCGAATGAATTTCACAGGCCTCATCTCCAGCATAATTAATTGCCGAAATCATCGCTAACCCTTCCATACGAATATTCGTTGTGTTTTTTTCTCTGCCAAGTACCACTGGTTTACCAGCGTCAACACCAGTTTCTTCAATCACAGCAAATCCGCCTGGCCCAGGATTAGGTGAAGCGCTGCCATCAGTCCACAAAATTTTCATATTCCTCCTTTTACTACAATAATATCACACCATATTATCTTAATTATACACTGGTAAATCCGGTGGAAAAGGGTCAAAATTATCGCTTTCAAAATCCTCGTCCGTAAAACCATCACCATCCGCATCACGATATCCCGACGAGCCATACGGGTTATAACCCAGCTCTGTCAAAAACCTCGATGGCATATT
>CAKUXN010000028.1 GCA_934700415.1 uncultured Candidatus Saccharibacteria bacterium
ATACAGTACCGTGTCTAATAAAATAAATAGTCTGACAGCTTCTGGAGGTACATTTACACAGGCAGGTGTACGTAAAGCGATAGAATTAATTAATAGCTCTACTGCGTCGATAAAAAACGTGATTTTGCTTTCGGATGGTGAACCGACTTATAGCTACAAAATGATAAATCCGGTACCATATCTAGAAACAGTTTCGAACAGCCAAAAAGAAACAAATGCTAATTCGCCGCGAGATAACTATACGAACGAACGGATTGGTAATGGCAATAGTTTAACAACAATATTATATGCGGAAGGGTGCGCTAATGATTTTAATTATTTCAATACGAAGTGTTTCTATAATCACGGAAATTCGGCGATTGCAGAGGCAGGTTTTCTTAAGGCTAGTTTAAATTCTGTATCGGGAAATCTTTATGCGATTGCACTTGATACAAATGAAATCGGTACGGATATCTTGAGTAGAATGGCTAGTTCGGGAAAATTTAAACCAGCGTCACCAGAAAATCTTGCTGGGATTTTTAGAGAAATTGGCGGGTTGATTTTATCGTCAATACATTCCGCTTCGGTGCATGATGAAATGGGATTAGGCATCAAAGTGGTGTCTGGCGGGGAAGGAAGTACTAATTATGTTGATTGGACACCAGATTTTACACTTGTGGGTGATAAATTTGTAGCCGAGAAGAGTTATGAAGTAGTTATGGATGAGGGTGTGTTTGGCCAAAATAGCCCCGATGGTTTTTACGAATTAAATAAAAGTGCGGTACTTAAATATAATAATGGAGAAGAGGGATATTTCCCAATTCCTAAAGCTAAACCATTTGTAATAAATGTTGAAAAAGAGTTAGTGGAAAATGGTCAAGAAATAAATGGTAAGGAATTTAGGTTTAAGATTTCTGGAAACGACAAGATATATAGTATAAGTTCTGGTGATACTAATACAATTGGTGTAGTGACACCAATTAGAATTGGCACGGAATACACAATCGCTGAAGAGGCTTGGGTGCCAGAAGGGAATGCTGTAAATTTTGAAAACTATAAAGTGGAATATGAAGGTAATAAATTTGTTATTGGTACAAATTATAATGATGAAGTGAAAGTTAAAATCAAAAATATTTATGAAACCACGAATGTAGAAGTTGCTAAAAAATGGAATGACGGTGATGATCGTGATAAGTTGCGCGATGGGTATAATTTGTACGCAGCAGTAAAAGATGGCAATAAATATGTAGCTTATCAATCTATAGAAAGTGAAGATAATAACTACACGTTCACTAATTTACCGAAATATCGTAATGGTAATGAAATCGACTATACCGTGGTAGAGGCAGAAAAATGTACAACTTCTGAAAATGGGATGATGACTTGTACAGATTTCACAGGAGATGCTAACTACGAGGTTGAAATTAAGGATAATACGATTACGAATTTCCATGCTCCAGCCACGACGAGTGTGCTTATTAAGAAGACTTGGGCAACTACAGCAACGACTTTGCCGAATTCGATTACAGTGAATTTGACAGGTGGAGAGGTCAATCAGACTTTCGACATCACCGCTGACGATAAAGTAGATGGCGAGTGTACAGAATGGTGCAAAAAAATTGAAGGTCTGTATAAATATGATCAGGGCAAAGAAATCCAATACACCGTAAGAGAAACTGGTATCTTCGGAGTTTCGGCGGACGGGTTTATTGAATATGGTACCGATGAAACCACTGATGGCCAAAAAGCAGTAAATGGTAAGTGGGATGCGAGTATGGCCCAGAATGATAACACTTGGACAATCACTAATACTTGGACCCAAGCACAATCATTCTTTAATGGTGCGACGGATTTTTCAATCAAGAAAATCAATATGGATGGTAAGCCACTTTCTGGTGTGAAATTTACCATTAATGGTGAGGAAAGAATTACGGATAGCGAAGGTAAAATATTGGTTGAAATCCCAGCTAATCCATTGGTGCGCGAAGAAACAAAAAATTATGAAATAATTGAAACAGAAACTCAGAACGGCTATGAACTAGATGGTGACGCGGCAAGCCTTGAAGTGGTAATTGACAGTGGATTAGCATCTGTGATGTCGAATGGGAGTTTATTCACGAATAATTATACAAAGACCTTTACTTTTACGGCTTCAGGTAACCAAAATTACGCTTGGAACAAAGCAGAGAGAATGTTTATTTTGAAAAATAACCGTAGTGTTGCTAAAACGCTCGTTATTGAAAAGACATTTTCTGGTATTACCGCAGAGGCTTTGAAAAATAGTGATCTTACTTTCATCGTGAGCGGCCCAGAAGATTTTGAAACTAAGACAATTTCTTTCTCGGAATTTGTAGTTAATGGCAATAAAGCTTTATTTACACTACAAAATGTACCGACGGGTGATTATACTGTGGAAGAAGTTGGCGGCCATTTCGATGGATTGTTTACAATGACTACGACTGGTAATAATATGACAAAAACCTTATCCAAAAATGCATGCGTAGAATTTAAAATTAATAATTCATACACCGTAATCTCAGATGTAACTCATGAAGTTGAAAAGATTTGGGATGATGATAATGATCGTGATGGTGTACGTCCAGAAAAACTAGGCGTCGAATTAATTGCGAATGATGAGACGATAGATACAGTGGACCTTAAGGGTGAGAATTGGTCTTACAAGTGGGAAAATTTACCAAGAGCAAACGAAAATGGCGAGAGACTATATTATTCAGTTGTGGAAAAGTCAGTTGGCGATGGTTATGATTTGACCGATAATAAACAAGAAAATAACAAGACGACTTTTACTAACTCCCACATTCCAGCCACTACAAGCGTGTTAATTAAGAAGACTTGGGCAGGCGAAAAGACTATTCCTAATTCAATTACAGTAAATCTAACTGGCGGAGAGACTAATCAAACTTTCAATATTACTGCCAACGATAAAGTAGATGGCGAGTGTACAGAATGGTGCAAGAAGATTGATGGATTATATAAATATGAAAACAGTGAAGAGATTGAATATACCGTAAGAGAAACAAATATCTTTGGCGTTTCAGCTGACGGATTCATTGAATATGGTACCGATGAAACCACTGATGGCCAAAAAGCAGTAAATGGTAAATGGGATGCACGTTCTGAAAAGAATACTGAGGATTGGACCATTACCAATATTTGGACTCCAGCTATTTCGCTTTTCAATGGCTCAACTGACTTTGCTATTAAGAAGATTGATAAAAATGGTAATCCACTTTCTGGCGTGAAATTTACAATTAATGGCGAAGAATTCATTACTGGTGAAGATGGTAAGATTTTAGTAGAAATTCCAGTTAATCAATTAGTAAGTAGTGAAACTAAAAATTATGAAATCATTGAAACGGTAGCTAAAGATGGTTACGATTTAGACGGTGATAAAGCAAATCTAGAAGTGGTAATTGAAAGTGGTTTGGTCTCCGTGAACGAAGCAACTCTAGTTAATACTTATAACAAGACTTTTACTTTCACAGCTTCTGGGAACAAAAATTACGTTTGGAATAAAGAAGAAAGAATGTTTATTCTAGAAAACAAACGAAGCGAAGCTAAGTCGCTCACAATTGAAAAAACATTCAATGGGATTGATGAAGGCGTATTAAAAGAAAGTGATCTTGTATTTACGGTGAGTGGCCCAGATGACTTTGGGACTAAAAATATCCCATTCTCAGACTTCACGATTAGTGATGGCAAAGGTACATATGTGTTAAAGAATGTACCAACTGGCGATTACACCGTAGAAGAAAAGGGTGGTGAGTTTAAAAATTCATTTATTTTAACAACTACTGGTGATAATGGTGCGACAAAGACCCTGGCTAAAGGTAATGCTGTGAAATTCGCGATTAATAATGAGTATGCTGCAATTGCCGATGTGGCTTATGAAGTAGCAAAGATTTGGGATGATGATAATGACCGTGATGGCATTCGTCCAGAAAAACTCAGTGTAGATTTAATGGCAAACGGCTCGAAGGTTGAAACTGTAAATCTTGAAGGTGATAGCTGGTCCTACAAATGGAAAAACTTACCGAGAGTAAATGAAAAGAACGAAACCTTAACTTATTCGGTAGTTGAAAAGGTGACTAGTGGTTATAAACAGACAAACGTGGAGACTGAAGACGGCAAGACTACGTTTATTAATAAACATACACCGGCCATGATTAACGAAGAAGATGATGATCCAGAAAATGATGGTAAGCTTACGGTGGTGAAGATTTGGGAAGATGGTGATGATTTACTTCAATTTAGACCAAAGATGATTATGGTAAATCTATTAGCAAATGGTGAAGTGATTGAAACGGTGCCAATAGTAGAAAACGCTGATGGACTATGGATGTATACTTTCACAGGATTATATAAATTTACTGATGGTGAAGAAATTGAATATACGATAGAAGAAGACAAAGCAGATGGGTATACCGCAAAAATCAGTGGCAGTGTTTCGTCTGGATTTGAAATTGTGAATACTAGTACCAATCCTTGCTCATTTGGTGGTTGTGGCCATGGTGAAGATGAAAAGCCTAATACACCAAATACTGGCAAAATGACAATTAGTGGTGATGTGGCAGGCGTTGTGAACACTTCAATTGTTACAACAATATTAAGTGGAACAATTTTAGCGTTTCTTGTAGTGGCACTAAAAAGAAATAAAAAAGAAGCTTAAGAATAGATTTAAATGGTAAAAAAATTGAGGCTACTCTTGAAGTGGCGTAATTACTGTGATAATGGCCTTTATGGTGATGATGAAAAAGCGCCAATAAAAGCACATTGAACAAAGTTAAAACCTCTACTTAAAGCTAGGGGTTTTACTTGCTTTTAACGGCAAGGTGTGGTATAATTGTCTAGTTATTAACAATAAGGGAAAATTATGAGTCGTATCGGAAAACAACCCATCGATATTCCGGCGGGAGTGACAATCACGGTCGGCGACAGCGAAATTACTGTTGCTGGACCGAAGGGTCAGCTCATCGTCCCGGTTCAACCCAAGACTACTACAAAGGTCGAAGGCACTCAGGCGATCGTTACCCGTGAGGATGACGAACCAAAATCTCGAGCTTGGCATGGACTCCAACGTGCGCTTTTAAACAACGCAGTAGTTGGTGTTACCAAAGGTTACGAGAAGAAACTAGAAATTAACGGTGTAGGTTTCCGTCTTTCAGGCGGTGGACAAGAAATCGAGATGGCGCTTGGTTTTTCACATCCAGTGAAATACAAAGCTCCAGAAGGTGTCCAGCTTACTACTAATAAAATGGAAATCACCGTATCTGGTATCGATAAGCAAAAAGTCGGTCAGGTAGCAGCGGAAATCCGCAGCCTTAAAAAGCCAGAACCATACAAGGGCAAAGGCATTAAGTATGTGGATGAAGTGATTATCCGCAAAGCTGGAAAGGCAGGTAAGAAATAATGAATAAGGTATTTAGAGCTAATCGTACCCGCGCTAAAATTCATGGTACGAGCGAAAGGCCAAGACTTAGCGTTCATTTTTCGAACCTACATATCACAGCGCAAATTATTGATGACGATAAGAAAACTACACTTGCTTATGCAACTACCGTCGGTAGCAAAATAACTGGCACTAAGACCGAAAAAGCCGCTAGGATTGGCGAGGAAATTGCCAAAAAAGCAAAGGCTGCTAAGGTTAAAAAAGTAGTTTTTGATCGTGGAAGTAAATTATATGCAGGCCGTATGAGCGCACTCGCTGATGCTGCTCGCAAGGAAGGATTGGAGTTTTAGTTATGGCAGAAACCGATAAAAAAGCTCCGAGAGCAATTAATAAATCCGGCACTCTCAAAATGGAAGACAAAGTTGCGGCTACTAAAGAGACCCGCGATATTGCCGGCAAGAAAATGGATCGTAAGAATCGTCGTGATCGCGTGAAAGCGGATGTAGCGCCAAAGGAATTTGACGAAATAACCATCGCAGTAGATCGTGTGTCTCGTACGGTGGCTGGTGGTCGTCGTATGCGTTTTAAAGCGCTCGTTGCAATTGGTAACCACAAAAACAAAGTTGGTGTCGGTGTTGCTAAGGGTAATGATGTAACCACGGCTGTAGCTAAAGCCACGACTAAAGCAAAGAAATCAATGATTACCTTTAACATGGACGGCGAAACAATTTGCCATGAGACTCGTACTAAGACTACTGGTGCTGATGTACTTTTGAAACCAGCTGCTCCTGGTACTGGTATTATCGCTGGTGGTACTGTGCGTTCAATCATGGGTCTTACCGGTGTTAAGAACTTGATTTCAAAGTCACTTGGTTCTACTAATAAGGTAAATATCGCCTATGCGGTGATTGACGGTTTGAAAGCACAGGTTCCACGCAAAGAATGGACTGGCCACAGGGCCGAAGTAAAAGCCGAGAAGGTAGAAAAGACCGAGCCGAAGGTTGAAAAGCCAGCTACTAAGAAAGTTGCCGCCAAGAAAGCTGTTACTAAAAAAGCTCCAGCTAAGAAAGGGGACAAGTAATGAAATATAACGATTTAACAGTAGAAAAGAATACTCGCCCATCTCGTAAGGGTCGTGGTATTTCGGCTGGTCAAGGTAAAACTGCTGGCCGTGGCACCAAGGGTCAAAAAGCTCGTACTGGCCACTACAAAATGCCAGCAGGCTTCATGGGCGGTCAGCGTGCAATTATGCAAGCTGTACCAAAGCTAAAGGGCTTCAAGAGCTTTCATGCTAAGGCCGAAGTTATTTATACTGATAGGTTGAATGATTTAAAAGGCAAAGTTGATAATTTTGCATTGGCTGAAGCATCACTGATCTCTTCGCCATTCGTGAAAGTTAAAGTTATTACTCGTGGTGAGCTCACTGCGAAGATTGATCTTGAAACGCAATTTGCTTCAAAATCGGCAGTTGAGGCCATCAAAAAAGCTGGTGGAAGCTTCAAAAAAGTAGAAATACTTAAAAAGCCGGCTAAGAAAGCTGAATAAAAAATAGCTCCCTTGAGGAGCTATTTTTTGTGTTATAATGTATCTATTATGGAAGAGAAGGAATTAAAGACAAGTCCAAAACAAAGATTTTTTATTATCTTAATTGCGGTGATTATGCTGGGGTCTATTATCGCGAGTTATATAGCGATTATCATAAATGGTGGTGGTGCTAAGAGCGGCTCTACTGATAAGAGTATAGACCAAGCGAAGGTTGCTGGATACGAAGAAGCCTATCAGAAGAAGTTGGAGGAATTTGAAAAGTTAAGTAAAAGTGACTACGATAAATTTGTTAAATATAAATCTGAAATTAAAGCTTATAACGAAGCCACCGCGAATACTGGCGGCGTGACAACGCGAGATTTTGTAAAAGGTGATGGTCGTAAACTAGCCGAAGGAGACAATAATTATCTAGCTTATTATGTTGGTTTTTGCGCGGACGAATCCGTGTTCGACTCTTCGTTTAACGATAATAATAATCCGACAAATTTTGCTAAAATTTTGGATGCTTCGCTGGGGATGATTGAGGGATGGAATTTGGGTGTAGAAGGTATGTATCTTAATGGTATACGTGAAATTACGAT
>CAKUXN010000029.1 GCA_934700415.1 uncultured Candidatus Saccharibacteria bacterium
AACGATAGGTATCCACATTGACAAAAATGACAAAGTGTGCTATAATAATAAGATAGTTCCGTTTGATACGGAATATCTTTATCTCGCCTTCAATAAACCAGTTGGATATGTTTGTTCGCGGCGAGCCCAGGGTTCCACACCGACTCTATATGAACTTTTACCAAAAGAATATCAAAAATTAAAAACCGTGGGTCGCTTAGATAAAGATAGTTCCGGCTTAATATTACTTACTAATGATGGCGATTTTGCTTTTCAAATGACACATCCTAAATTTCACAAAATTAAAATTTACGAAGTCGAGCTCGATCGTCCGCTTGAGCCCTTTCATCAACAAATGATTTCCGATTACGGCATCATGCTCGATGATGGCCCTTCAAAATTTTTAATTATGAAGAATGAGCTTACAAAACCGTCTTCTTCGGGACGCTCCTCGCGCCCGTCTTCACGGGGCTCGTCGCTGCGTCCTCGTAGCGACTGCGGATGCCCCTCAGAAGAGATTTCGCAAGCTCATTATATTGTTAGCATTTCCGAGGGCCGCAATCGGCAAATCCGCCGTACATTTGCGGCATTGGGGTATAGGGTTACAAAGCTCCACCGTACGGAATTTGGCAAATATCAATTATCTGGACTAGAGCCAGGTAAATATGTTATTATTAAACCATGAGCACCATCTTAGCACTCGATATCGGTACTGAATTCGTAAAGGCGGTTCTTGCTAAACCAGCCAAAAAAGGCGACCTAGAAATTTTGGGTGTTGGTAAGGCCAAACAGCAAGAAGGTAATATGCATGCAGGCGCTGTTGCGGATATTCCAGCTGTAGTTGGAGTTTGCGAAGAAGCATTATCAATTGCCGAAGAAGAAGCGGGCGAGCGTGCTAATATTACAGTTGTCGGAATTGCGGGCGAGTTAGTAAAAGGTAACACTACCACCGTGCGTTATGCGCGGCAAAATCCGAACAAGCCTATTACCGAAAACGAAATGAACGAAATCATCAAAAAAGTTCAAGAAAAATCTGGTGAAGTGGCAAAAAACACCATCGCGTTAGAAACTGGTAATGACAATGTGGAAATACGTTTAATCAATTCAGCTATCGTCTCATTAACAATTGATGGTTATAAAATCATGAATCCAGTCGGATTTAAAGGGTCCGAAGTCGTGATTCAATTTTACACTGCCTTCGCCCCACTTATCCACGTTGCTGCTATTGAAAAGGTCTGCGCAGAGCTTAATCTAGATTTACTTACTGTGGCTGTAGAGCCATTTGCGGTTTGCCGTGCTTGTCTCGGCGACGATCCAGATTCAAATTTTTCTGGAGTGGTTATGGATATTGGTGGCGGCACTACCGATATTGCGGTAGTTGATGATGGCGGCGTTGAAGGCACTAAAATGTTTTCTATTGGCGGTAATAGCTTCACTCACCAAATTGCCGAATCACTCGGTGTCGACCGTGAGACCGCCGAAAAATACAAATTAAATTTTGATACCGGTGTACTTGACGATCGCATTAAGGCTAAAGTCGAAGCTGCCATTTCAAGGAACATATCAGTCTGGCTAACTGGTGTAGAAGTGGCACTAGAAGAATTTGATAATATCGGAAGCTTGCCGCGCAGTATTTTATTATGCGGTGGCGGAGCCAGTTTATCCTTAATCCAAGAAACTCTTGCCGTCTCTGATTGGTATAAAGATTTACCATTCGCTCGCCGTCCTGTCATTCATTTAATTGATACAGCAGAACTTCCTAATCTCAAGCTTGAAGAACATTCGGTCGATCATTCTTTTGCCACCGCGCTCGGTCTTTTGCGGGTTGGCGTAGACACGCTCGCCGGAGCCCCAGAAGAAAACAAAATTAAAGCCAAAATCGCTAAATTATTATCAAATTGATACGCTGGATGAGTAGTTACGCGAGATGGATTTTTAACGAAATATCTTGACGGTAACAATGGCACAGGATTATTCTGGTCTTCATCAGATAGTCAGCAGAATTATCAGATAATGATTACACTTTATAGTATTAAAACTGCTGTTCAGACTGGACAAAATTTTGTAACGCGTAACTATGGCATATCTATGCGCTGTGTCTACAACGATTAATACATGCTGACGATCCACACAAAATAACTCCCTTTCGGGAGTTTTTATTATGAGAGAACCGCCTTAATGCGCCTTATCCCCGCCGCAGAGGATTCTTCTTTGACGATCTTAAATTGCCCCAACATACCAGTATGTTCCACGTGTGGGCCACCACAAACTTCACGCGAGACGGGGCTACTAAAATCGCCAATCGTATAGACTTTTAAGATATCTGGATATTTATCCCAGAATTCGCCATGAGCTTTTAAAGTATTTCTAGCGTAATCTTTTTCGTATTCATCAAATACTACGGGAAGATCTGCCGCAATCCATTCATTTACTTGCGCTTCGACTTTAGTTAATTCTTCAGGTGTCATCTTATGGTCGAGGTTAAAATCAAACCTCACCCTATCAGCCGTAATATTAGAGCCTTTTTGCACTATATTTGGCGAAATCAACTTTTGTAGAGCCGCAAGAAGTAGGTGTGTCGCAGTATGATATTTTACCGTCTGTTCACCGTGGTCCTCTAGGCCGCCCTTAAACATTCCTTTACTCGCTGTCTGCGAGCGTTCACGCTGTTCTTTTAAGGCCTCGTTGAACTCGGCCCGATAATTCTCCGTTAGTTCAATGCCCTCACGATAACACTCTTCCACCGACAACTCCATAGGGAAACCATAGGTATCCTGTAGCTTGAAAATTTCCTTACCATCAATTATTTTATTATTGCGAGTTAGTTTCTTTAATTCTCTAATACCATTATTTAAAGTCTTTCTAAACGCTTTTTCTTCACGTAGCAGCACTTCAAGAGCTACTTCGCGGTGCGTTAAGATTGAATCTTGTAAATCTGTGTAATTTTCAGCGATAATTGGCACAATTTGAGCCAAGAAATCCGAGGCAATACCGAGATCTAAAGCGCGCAAAATTGCTCTTCTTACTAATCTACGCATCGCATAACCATGCGCCTTGTTAGATGGTGTTAAGCCTTGAGCCGCTAGTAGATAAGCTCCACGAATGTGGTCGGCAATTACGCGCATCTCATCGGTATTATTATCGTACGACTTACCCGAAATCTCTTCTAGTTTTTCAATAATCGGATTCATCAGTGAAATCTTAAATACGTCAAACGAACCAATCGCCGCCGCCGCGATTCGTTCCAAGCCTCCGCCGAAATCGACATTTTTCTTTTCAAGTTCCGAGAAGCTTCCATCTTCATTGCGACGGTATTGCATAAATACTTGATTACCGATTTCCATAAACCGTGCCCCATCCGAGGCTGGATGTGCCAAGCCATATTTTTCTATGTCTTGTTTATCTTCCCCAAAATCATAAAATACTTCTGAATCTGGCCCACAAGGGTCGCCGATTGGTGTGGTGTCACATCCACCTCCGCGACTCCACCAGTTTTCATGATCGTCATAGAAGAAAATTCGCTCTCCTGGCTTAATACCACGTTTATTGCCCGTAGCCGCCGAGCCGATTTCCGCAATCTCGGCGTCAATTCCAGCTTCTTTAAAGACTTTTTGCCAAATCTCTGCCGCTTCATTGTCGCGTGGAATGCCGTATTTCTCATTGCCGATAAAACACGTCACATAGATTTTAGACGGGTCTAATCCTACTACCGATGTCAAAAACTCAAAGAAATTACGAATCTGTTCTTCCTTAAAATAATCACCGAGTGACCAGTTCCCTAGCATCTCAAACACGGTGGTATGTCGCGGGTCGCCGACATCCTCAATGTCCTGGAGCCTTAGAGAGGGCTGAGAATCAGTAAGACGTGTGCCCATCGGGTGCTCTTTACCAAGCAAAAACGGCAACAATGGCTGCATGCCAGAGCCAGTAAACAACGTAGTCGGGTCACCCTCAAGTACCAGTGGTGCCGGCTGAATCACTTTATGACCTTTTGACGCTTCAAACTCTAAAAATTTTTGTCTAATTTCATCTGCATTCATGGGGATAATTATAACAGATTTTACTTGCATTTTAAAGAAAACCGTGCTATTATAAACATAAGAATTTTAATAAAGGAATAAACATGGCACAAGCAAAAAAGAAAACTGCGACAAGAACTGCAAAGAAGACCACAGCGAAGCGCCAAGCCAAAAAGGGTTTTTGCTACGAAAAATATGATCACAAGCAAGAGTCCAACATGATCTTTGTTATATCGATGAGCTTCCTTGCCGCCACTTTGCTCTTTGCAGATTTACTGATGATGGTAGCTTAAGTTTACTATCCTTTAAAATATTCCGCTTTGGCGTGATATTTTTTATGCGATAATACCACCACCGATACAGACTTCGCCATCGTATAACACTGCCGATTGTCCACTGGCTGGTCGTTTAACTTCATTTTCAAAATAAAGTTTTTCTCCATCGAATTCTGCAGGGACCAATGGTGCGCGATGGCGTAAGCGTACCTGGAGAGAAACACGGGAAGAAAGTGGTTCTCGAAGAAACACATCCTTTAAAGTTAATTCCTTTGTCCAGATTGCTTCATGATTGAGATTTTTTGATACATATATAATATTATGTTCAAGGTCTTTTTTAACTACATAATACGGCATGCCGTCATTTGTCTCACCTGCTACGCCCGAAAGATAAAGCCCGTGGCGTTGCCCGATCGTATAAAATATTGCCCCCTCATGATATCCAAGTACTTTTTCGCTCTCAATTTCGCGAATCTCACCCGGCTCTATTTCAATATATTCCTTTAAGAAGTCTTTCATCCCTACCTCGCCTACGAAGCATACTCCCATCGACTCTTTTTTATAGGCATTATGGAGCCCATTCTCTGCCGCCAATTTTTTTACCTCTGGTTTTGGCATCTCACCGATTGGGAATAAAGTATGTGCCAAGGCCTCATTCGAAATTCTATATAAGAAATACGTCTGATCTTTATTCGCATCCTTGGCCCTCAGCAGATTCACATGAACGGGTGACGACTCCAAGGTTGTACGGGCATAGTGTCCAGTTGCAATAAAATCAGCTCCCGCTTCCATCGCTTTCTCATAAAACAATTTAAATTTTATTTCTTGGTTGCACATTACATCTGGATTCGGAGTGTTACCTTTTTTAAATTCTGAAAGCATATATTCTACCACCTTGTCATGATACTCTTTTTCAAAATCCCAAATCTCAAAATCAATCCCAAGTTTCACTGCTACGCGCTTCGCGTCGGCAAGATCTTCTGCCCAAGGGCATTTCATGCCAGGAAGATCTTTGGACCAGTTTTTCATATAGATGCCAACTACGCGGTAACCTTGTTGCTTCAAAAGTAATGCCGCCACCGACGAGTCCACTCCGCCACTCATCCCTACATATACAGTTTTCATCGTTTTACGCGTTCCCTTTCTTTAGCAACTACATCATTTATAATTTTGGCAACTTCATGAATCTGCTCCTCACTGTTCGTTTCACCCATGGTCAACCTTAAAGAGCCCGCAATTTGTGAGTCCGATAAACCAATCGCTTTCAGCACGTGTGAGCGCACACCTTTACTTGCTGCACAGGCGGCACCAGTCGAGACATAAACCTCACGTTCTTCTAGTAGAAAAATTAATCTCTCGGCATCTAACCCATCGAAGCATAATACTATAAAATTGTCCAAAGAGTGTTTTTTATTGATTAACTCATAATATTGGAGTTCACCTAGCAATACTTTCCGCCAGCTGGCATATTTTTTACGGTTACCATTTAAATGCTCTTTAGCAAGTTCCACGGCGTGCGCAAAGCCAATCACACCAGGCACATTCTCAGTACCAGAGCGAAGTCCATTTTCTTGCCCTCCACCTAAGGTCAGCGGGTGCAGCTTGACGCCATGTGCCACATACAATGCTCCGACGCCTTTTGGCCCATACACTTTAGCTGCGTTTAAAGTCAGTAAATCCACTCCCAGCCTTGCCACATTAATGTCTAGTAAATTCAAAGCTTGCGATGCGTCTGAGTGCAGTAATAACTGTCGCTTAATTCCTCGTTTCAATCGATCAAATTTAACCTCGCGGATAATACCGGCGATTTCAGCAAGGGGTTGAATCATGCCAATTTCATTATTTGCAAGAGATACCGAAATTAGCTCTGTTTTGTCAGTTATTTTCGCACGTAAATCATTAAGATCGATTATCCCGCTAGGCAAAACATTTATCGCTATGCCACCATAAGACTCTGCTACGCGCCGCACCGAATCATGCTCGGTAATAAGATACAATATAGTGGCAGGGGTGGTCGAAATATCCTTTTCGAAGTGCCTAAGACTTGGGCGAGCGCCCCGGAGCGGCCCGAGGAAAGGATATTCGGACGGGACCCCTGCCACAAAACTTAAGCTTGTAAACGCCAAATTATTCGCTTCGGTAGCACCAGCAGTAATTACGATATCAGATGCTTTCGCTCCGATCGCATGCGCGATTGTTCCCTTAGCAGCCTCATAATCAGCAGATATTTTTTTGGCTGGTAAATATGCAGCTGAAGGATTAAAAAAATCGTCCAAAAAATACGGCTCCATCGCCTCAAAAACTTTTTTTGAAACTGGCGTCGCCGCCGCATGATCCAGGTATATCATTTATATATTATAACATATTATTTAGGAAAACAAAACTCTTAAGCATTGACAAAAAAGCAAAAGTGTGATAAAAGAGAAATATAGGTCTTTTTTCTAAAAAATAAGAACTGTTTTTCGATGACGATCGGTTGATGCTTGATCTTTTGGTTATGTATACATCGATTCGCGCCAAGAC
>CAKUXN010000030.1 GCA_934700415.1 uncultured Candidatus Saccharibacteria bacterium
GCATGGTGAGCAAACTTCTAAGTCTGGTATTTGTCGAAGAATGCCCACGTCGTCAATGCAAAAATGCGAATACCCATCAAAGCCATACGCAAACCCTCCTCCAGCGCCTATAAATGTTACTGGTAGGTTGTGAAAACAAACATCTTCACGAATTTGCTCGAAACATTTGCCGGCCAGGAATTTTGATATCGAATAGATAAATACACGGCGTCCTGCCAAGGCTAGCCCAGCAGCAATCCCGACCATAGAATTCTCTGCGATACCGATATTAATAAAATTATCTGGAAACCGTTCTCGAAGATGATCGAAAACCGAATATCCCAAATCTGCAGATATCACCACAATACTACGATCCTTCTCGATGGCTTGCTCTAGGCATCTTGCGATAGTATTTCTCATGAAAGCTCCTTTAGCGCCGTTTTAAGCTGGGTATCATCTGGGCTCTTATAATGCCATTCGAAACGGTTCTCCATAAATGATACTCCTTTACCCTTAATGGTCGTAGCAATAATAACCTTTGCACAGTCTATGTCTTGGGAATCCGAAAAAGCTTTTCTTATCTCCGCGTAGTCGTGTCCGTTAATTTCGGTCACATGGAAATTGAGTGCTGCAAACATCTTCGCAACCATGTTGCTCGGAAACAGCTGTTCGCTCGAATCAGAATAACCTTGATACTTATTACTATCAACCACGATTGTAAGATTCTTTAACTTGAGTCGGGAAGCGATAATAGCAGACTCCCAAACCGAGCCCTCTTGGCACTCCCCATCTCCCATAATGCAATAAACACGCTCCGTTGGCTCCGCCATTGCTAGACCAATTGAAATAGCCAAGCCGTGCCCAAGCGAGCCAGTGGAGACATCGATTCTGGCAACACGAATGCTAGGGTGTTCTATCAACTCGCTACCATTGACTCGATATGAATTAAACTGTTCTTGGTTAATAACCCCCAGATCATGAAGTGCAGCGTAGAGCCCCAAAACCGCATGACCTTTGCTCAATACGAATTTGTCTTCCGCGCGCAGGAGTCCCGAATAATAGATATATACAAGAATATCCATCATTGAGAATATACTGCCAATATGCGAAGCGGATGTATCGTGCGACACCTGCAGGCAAATTTTGCGCAAGAAGCTCGCCTTTTTTAATAATTCTTCATCATTCATAGCTCAGTTATTGCCTTTTTATAACCTTCATATGTCCCGACATCATAGTATCTTCCGTTTTCAATCACGAAGCCGTGGATGATATTACCTTCCCTCATAAACTTATCAATTACGTCACCGAAAGACAGTTCTCTGATTTTATTTTTAGATAAATCATCGGCGACACTCAAAATAAATTCCGTAAAACTAGGCTCCCATATCGCAATTCCCCACATAAGTTTTGTAGATGTATCTTTTGGCTTATCTTCGTGATAAATAATCTCGTTTTTTTGATTAATATTAACCATTCCATATTTATACGACTCTGAAGTATGAAAAAGACCCAGTGATAATTGACTACCAGTAACTAAATGCTTCTCTAATAGCTGATCGAAACAATTCGTTGGTAATATGCATGTATCTGGCATACCAAAGAAAATACGATCTTCGCGATGATTTTTTAGGGCAAGATTTATCGTTTTAACCATGGATGGTGTATGGTCGGTAATCAAGTAGGAGATATTTACCCCAAAATTTTTCCCATCCGAAAAACAATCAGTAAAGGACTGAGCCTTTTTGGGTGTGGTCGGTATGATAATGTGTTCAACGCCGGCCAACTTCATAGCCTCAAATCCATATTGACTAACTATCTTTGGTCTAATCTCTCCATTTATTATTTGCTGCCCTAACGGTAATAATTCTTTTGCGCCCTTGAATGGATATAATCGTGTGCCACATCCCGCTGCAGGCATAATACCCAAATTATACATCCGCTTTACCTTTCCATATTAAATCTTCTGAAAGTTGCTCGGTATCCAATAAATAATCAATCTGTTTTAGGCGTGTATGTGTCCTACGATCAAGAAAACTCTCGGTAAGCTGAATCTGTTTAAAGAAGTCTAACATTTTTTCAATCTCAGCATTGATATTTTTCTGATGCTTAACCCCAAGCTTATTCAGTTTATCCGCATTAAGTCCATACGAACGTTTATCTGGATTATTGCGATTATATATTATTTTACATCCAGAAATATGAGAAATTTGTTTGGCAATATCAAAAACTAAATAATTATTGCTATTATCTCCGTTATTAATAATAAGAAAATTGCCGCGCATATCAATGGGTAATTTTACTAAACTTATATAGGCATTACAGATATCTTCAACATGCGCAAAAGGCCTAATTGCGCACCCATTGCTAGTAAGTTCTATTATCCCTTTCGCAATTGCACTCCCGCACAAATAATTAACCACTAGGTCGAAACGGATATTTGGAGACAAGCCATAAACCGTCGCGTTTCTCGAGCAGATTGCGTGAAAACGCTCGTCGGTAATGGACTGGAGGAATTTTTCATTGTCGCTTTTGCATTCTGCATAAGGAGTAAGTGGATTTAATGGGCTATCCTCACTAGCTTCTCCGTCCAGGAAGCCATAAACCGACGCCGACGATGAGTACACGAACTCTCTAACACCAGCATTTTTACATTTTTTCATAAAAGCTTGCGCTGCCATGCGGTCGATGTCGTACTTCAACTTAGGATATTTTATACTAGTGGGGTCATTAAGATCTGACAAATAAAAGACGATGTCGAAACCAGAAAGATCAGTTTCAGCAACCTCTCGAATATCCTTTTTAATTATTTTTCGACCAAAATCCTCTATGTATAGTCTCGAATCCGAATAAAACATAGAGTCAAGACCAACTACCTCACCGAAATATGAATCATTCTGGAGCTTCGGGTATAGTACACTCCCTATGTATCCGTCCGATCCGACAACCAATGTTCTCTTCACCAAGCTACAATTCCTTTCATTACGAATTCTTCGGTCATGATAGGAGTCTCCATTAACATACTTTCAATCAACTGAGCTATTTCTTCGGACTGCCGTTGAGTAATATCTTCCGCAACTGAAACCTGCACGAATGCCGGGTCCGTTAATGGGCGATCTCGAAAAGTTGTAATAGCGACATTATTCCAAATCTTAAATTTTTCATAGATTTTTGCAGAAATCCTGGTTGCCATGACCCCATACATTTTTCCAGTGTTATCAATTGGGCTCTTCCCACTTACAGCTTCGATACTCATTGGGCGCATAGGCGTAATCAATCCGTTTTGGCGATTACCGCGTCCTACCACTCCAACATCACCAGTATCGGCTACCGATCCAGTAACAGTAAGGTATGGAATACCGCTCACGTCTTGTGGGTTGAAATTTAGGGCAATATCCTCTCGCCCAGTCTTCTTGAAATAGTCTTCAATCTCAGATGATACTATACCAGTCAATCTCTTATACTCATTCATGTCGTGAACCAAAGAGGAAATGAATGGCATATTGACTGTAATTTCGATCTGATTACCCATACGAACGCCAGATACTTTTATGTCAGATCCGGTATACGGATGCTGTTTTTTAAACTCTTTAGAATTCAACAGATGTTCCGTGTCGATTGTGGCCTGTTCGCATCGTGACAGTGGCGCAAAGCCCACGCATAAATTAACATCGTTTGAGACTCTACCTTCTTTTTGCATATCTGGCATCGCGTCAATTGTTTCTGGTTGATATCTCGGACGCTTTTTTGATGGTCCTTGATAATCACGAAGTTCATCCATGACTACCAAATCTTTTTCGACATCAAAATTAACCAATATGCCAGACAGCACTTCCTTAGCTGCATCTGTTATGATTTGGGTTACTGGAAATTCGACATCGCCAACGCGACGGGTGACTTTACCAGCAAATACTACACGGTATGGACTAACTAGCTTTCCGTGGCCTAAACCCATGTCTGCAGCTCCGCCCATTAGCATCACCTTATCAAAATAATGGTGCGGCAACTTACCGACCATTTCATAAACCTTTTTGGAATAATTGCGACTGGCTGCTTCAGCTATGGCGTCACAAAGAGTATCAGGATGGCCAATCCCTTTTCTTTCGACCGTCTCAAAGGGTGAATCTTCTATTTTTACAGATTGATTTTGATTTATTGATATTCTCATGGTTCATCCTTCTTTTATTATATATAAATTATATCACCTCTTTGCAAACGGCAAAGAAAATATTTGTAACGATTTTATCTATATGAGAGATTAGGTATTAGATCTGCTATTATTGTCGATTACGATAGTTTGCATAGCAAAGGCAAAAAGACTAGTGCAATCAGGAAATGTTTAGCGAGCCTTAATTATATAGACAGTGATTATAGGGATAATCTCCTTCAGAATGTTGTTACCGTGGATACTTTTTCCGACGATCTTAATAATAAAAAACGTGGCCTTTTTTGCGATGATTTAACTAATGAACAAAAAAATATTATCTCTACATTATTATGTAATTTAGGTAACATCGGGTTATTTGTTTGTCCGGTAGGAGAACTGGAGAATTGGGTTAATATGGGAAAAGTAAGAATGCTACACCAGAAATTATCTTCTCTAAATATAAATCTCGTTGCAACTCAACATATAAAGGATTAACCGATTTTATATTAAGAGTGTGTAACTATTTATGTAAGTAGTAATTTATAATTAAATATTTCGCCGTTTCATGTCAAGAAAAGATCCCACCCCTATTTTCTGCACAATAAATTTCAAAACCCGATTGTGTCCAAGTGGATGCTATCTATTGACTAAATTGTAGAATGTTTTGTTAGAATCGTTGCCGTAATGGTTAATATCTTCCGGCTCAGCCCAAAGCGAAAGCTTGTGGACGCGCCACTTCCCAATGAAGAACATCTGAACTACCGCGTCATTTACGTCGCGGTTATTTAGCGCGCGTGGAATGTATGCGAGGGAAAAGTAGTACCATTTGTCATATCTTCGGCGTCTAACCTCGCAAAAACGCGCTTACCGCGCCCAAAAAGGCGTACATCGAAGCGCTGTGCTAGTGTTTCTAGGGAATAGGTCTTTAATTCATGGATCGCGTCGCGGACGGGCGATTCCATTAGCTCCATGCGCTCGAACTTATCGTAATCGCGTGAATTAAATCTGCCGTTATGTTCGAGCATGAAGCTTTCAAGTTGCCGAGCGGTTACTGGTATTGGATCGCCGGGCTTAGTTTTCTTGAATGGGTGGCGTTTTGCCATAGTACCTCTTTTTGGTTATAAGGTGCGCTCTAAGGAACGGTTTTGTGCAACTTACTTTGCTGTTGTGTTATCATATTTTATGATTTTATCGATGACATTTTTTAGATCTTCAAGATTACTCTCTACGATTACCATATCTGTACGATACTGGTAGTTCTTGTCTCCTAGGTCATAGTCGGAAATAGCCTTGCTGATTGTCTCCATTTTCTCTTTATCCAAAAGAACTTTATATATACTTGTTAGTAACTTAAGAGTGTCATTATCGCGTCGTTCTTCTTCTTTTTTGAATTGTTTCATCACGCGTTTCAATCTCTGCTCTTCCGGTTGATTAGGATCAAATGGCGATGATATCGAACAAGATGTAT
The DNA here is from genome assembly GCA_934700415.1 of uncultured Candidatus Saccharibacteria bacterium. Classification (GTDB taxonomy): domain Bacteria; phylum Patescibacteriota; class Saccharimonadia; order Saccharimonadales; family Saccharimonadaceae; genus Nanosyncoccus. The sequence goes on from CAKUXN010000030.1 coordinate 5,592, forward strand.
CCATAAACAGGAAGTGATAATCATTATCAATAAAGTTACGAATTAAAGCATGCCCTATATCCTCATTCTCGTAAGACGCAAAAAAGTTTTGACTGAAGTACAAATCTACAATTCTGATCATCTTTCTTGAAAATTTTTGGCCAAGCATACCAAATGATATTTCATCAAGAAATGTGGCTCTTTTGTCATTTATCTTGTCGCCTCTTGAGCCAACAAATGTTGGCAGTGTCTCTAAATAAGAAATGAAAAGCCCCATCGCTTTTGCGTTTGATTTCTTGTCTTTTGAAGTTGGAAGCGTTGAGATGTTCCATTTATCGATTGGGAAAATATCAAAATCATAGTGATTATTTCGCTCTGGAATGTCGTCGTAAACGCTGACAATTTCATTCAACGCATCAAAAGAAAAATCTCTAACTGCATTTAAGACTACATCATTGGAATTAATGTTTTCTAATTTTTTATCGAAGGATCTTGAAATAGAAAAACAGTAGCGATTGTCGCTTTTAGCTAGTAGTCGGAGGAGTTTTCTTACTATTGTTCGTTTAAGATATATCTTATCGTCTTTTTCATCCTTGCTACTTGTATAAGCGTCGAAGGCGAAATTGATAATCTCATTTTGGAAATCTGGCCCTTGATAGTAGAGTCTTTCCATATTTTGTGTTAGACATAGCTCGTATTGCCAATATTGATCTTTTTTGGCTTCTGAGAACTTTCTAAAAAATATCTTCAAATAGTCCTTCAAAAAAGCATTTTCTGGTTCGATCGAGCTAAATAAATCACTCCAAACATCCAAAGAATTATTCGCGTCAAGTTCTTCTAAAAATTTTAGTTTTTGCTCTTGTCTATAATTTTTTTGGTTGCCGCGACCAATTTTGTCCGACATGAACCATTTGAATAGGCGTACTAAGTTTAATACTAGTACAACGATACCGGCAACAAAGATAAATAATAAGATTAGTTTTACCCAGTAGCTATCATATTTCCAGAATATAGTGGCAACTGAGGATAACAGTACAGCGCCAAGTATCTGCCATCCTTTTATCACTCTCTGGAGTAAAACTGTTTTATCCCAATTGAACTCATTAAATGATAGTTTTTCTTTGAATTCCTGGTAAATCAAGATAGCGACAGGTATGTATAAAGAACTTACTACCGCCAAACATCCAGAAAGACTTCCAACATCTATAC
>CAKUXN010000031.1 GCA_934700415.1 uncultured Candidatus Saccharibacteria bacterium
CCCAAAACTCCAGGGATTAAACGCACAACCGAATCAATAATGATCAGCGCTGGTAATTCTCCACCCGTGAGAACATATTTTCCTAACGAAATCTTATAATCTACTATCGATAAAATACGTTCATCATACCCCTCATAGTGTGGGCAAAGGATGATGTAATGGCTTGCTGGCAAATCATTTTCGGCTAATCCTGCCATTTTCTGGGCAAGTTTTTGATTCCATATCTCGCCTACTGGTGTCGGCAAAATAACTTTTGCTTCAGGATCTTTAATCTTAACAGATTCAATTGCATTAAAGACTGGCTCACAACGAAGCAACATTCCGTCTCCGCCACCATAAGGCGTATCGTCAACCGACTTATGTGGTCCAAGACCAAAATCGCGTAAATTTACAAAATCAAATTCCGCCAAACCTTTTTCGGTGGCTTTCCACATCATTGAAGCTTTTAGATACGGTTCAACTGCTTCTCTAAATAAGGTAATAATTGTGAATTTAATCATATCAGTATTATACCATAAAAGAAACTGGCCTTTCGACCAGTTCCGCGCTGATGCGCGCCCACCCTTTGGGGCACATTGGTTTGTTTTAATCCGCTGTTTATTTTTATTAATGTAAGTCTCCACACTCCACTAACTAGTCAGTGGAACCCCTGTGAAGCGTACCAGCTTACTTTCATGATAAAGCATAAGCGTTCGTTTGTCAATAGCTTTTTTTTCATGAAAAATCCCCAGCCGTTAAGCCGGGGACAAGCTCCAGAACGGAGCTTTACCAGGAGGGGCTAGTTGAAAATTGCGAAATCTGCGGCAAATTAGACATTCGCCAGAGTTTTCGCGTGATATGAAGCTCAATGGTCTTCATTTCACTTCTCGAAACAGAAAATTTTTTCAACATTTCGTCAATCTCCATCGGTTCGCTGTTGGGATTTAATCCGAAATAAGCTTTGATGATTTCAAATTCCCTTTTGTCTAAGCCAAGGCCAAGCGCAACGAGAATCTCGTCAATCTTGTTATTAGTCAGATTACGGTACGATTCGTAGCGTTCGTTGGTGTTAAGGTCGCTAACGCCACCTACATATTTACCGTTTGCATACGTTCTAGAGATAAACTTATATAGCCTACCGATACCAAAAGAACGAGAATCGAAATCGTGTCGGATTAGCCCGGCTTCGTCAACGGCTTGCATGGCTTCATCGAGCCATTTTCCTTCACCGTACGTCGTACGAGGGCTATGATATCTTTTCCGAACCGTAAGAATAAGTTCAGGAAGATTCATGTACCTGCAGTAATTTAGAGTTGATTGACTGAGGCTGAGCTCCTCAAATGATTTGATTGAGCCAGCTCGTCTTACAGCTTGTTCCATTTTTTTCACCCTCCTTTTAATGTGCGTACAATGCGTGCAAGTTTAAGCAAATAGCTTAATGTTTAATTATAGCATACTTATGCATTAAAGTCAATCCATAAGCGATATGTTTTGAGAGAAAATATGTTATAATTAGTGCATGTTTGTAGACATAGCGAAAGTTAGTTTAAAGGCCGGCAAAGGTGGCGATGGCGCCGTTTCCTTTCGTCGGGAAATATATATTCCTAAAGGCGGCCCTGATGGTGGTGACGGTGGCAAAGGTGGCGATATTATTTTTCGCGCCGACAAAGACACCAATACTTTAATAGACTTTCGTTTTACGCCAATTCTCACTGCCGAAGATGGCAAAAATGGGTCTGGCACTCGTTCCGCTGGACGCAGTGGCAAGGACCTCATTGTAGATGTGCCAATAGGTACTTGCGTCTATAAGAATATAGATAATAATCGTATCTTGATAGCTGACCTAACACACGATGGGGAGGAAGCCATAATCGCTAGAGGTGGCGACGGTGGTTTTGGTAATGCTCATTTTAAATCTAGTACTCGCCAAGCTCCAATTATCGCTGAAGTTGGTGAGCCAGGAGAGGAATTTGAGGCGGAATTAGAACTTAAATCTATGGCAGACGTAGGGCTGGTTGGTCTCCCAAACGCTGGAAAATCAACCTTTTTGTCCGTGGTTTCAAATGCTAAGCCAGAAATTGCCGATTATCCGTTTACGACCATTACGCCAAATCTTGGTGTTGCTACAATCGATGGTAAAGATCTGTTGATTGCGGATATCCCTGGCTTGATTGAGGGAGCATCTGAAGGTAAAGGACTAGGTCATGCTTTTCTTAGGCATGTCGATCGCACAGCGGTGCTCTTGCATCTTATCGATGTGTATAATAATGATGCCGGAGAGGCATATCAAATCATTCGCAACGAACTAGATAAGTATTCTGACTTAAAAGACCGCCCAGAAATCGTTGCCCTTACCAAATGCGAAGGTGTTGATGACGATATCGTAAAAATGCAAATGACTTCTATTTTAGAAAAAAATCCTGACGCAAAAATTTACGCGATATCCTCTGCCGCTCATCAAGGCCTCACAGAACTTCTCCGTGAATTAAAGCAAATATACGAATCACACACACATGACGACGATAAATTTCCTCATTCGAGGAGCATAATCGCCGACGCGGCGATTATGGAGCAATCGAGCCCAGTAACAATGGGCGCGAGGGAACGTTCCGAGGATGAGGAAATTTCTCACCATACAGACATTCCTACGATTTCGCTAAGCTCTAGAGAGCTCAAAACGACTTGGCACATTAGTAAAACTGACGATAATAAATTCATTGTCACCGGCGAAAAAATCGAAAAATTTGCTCGTCGTACCGACATGAATAATTACGCTAGCGTCAATCGTCTTCGCGACATTATGAAAAAACTTGGTATTAAAGCTGAGCTTACTTCGCTCGGAGCAGAGCCAGATTCAATTATTAGTATTGCCGGTAAAGAATTTACTCTAGTAGAAGATTGGTAATTCTACATTCCAGGTGGGTAGATATAGTTTAAGTTAGCCACTGCACTGGCAGGAATTGTAGAACGAATTGCGACAAATGTCCTATAATTATAGTTCATTTCTGTAGCCACAATCGAACCATCGGCATTTACTGCTTCCACATAACCGACGTGGCCATACCAACCAGAACTGCTCTGAAAAACAGCACCAGCCACAGGTGCACCATGCGTTACGGTATATCCGATAGCCGCAGCACGAGCGGCCCAAGTGTTGGCATTACCAAGATTGCTTGGCAAATCTTGACGATTATACCAAGCCCATTGTGTACATTGTCCAGCCGCATATGGCCCACCAAGTCCATAGAAAGTGCCAAGTATTTCAATGTTTTGACGAGCAGAGCTGCTACCAAGATATGTATAATAATAGACAGTTCTAACTGGTGGAACATACTCTGGACGTTCTGTTTCAGGTAGAGTACCACCTTTAATTAATATACGCATTCCCTCAGAAAGCCCAGAAATTTCCAAGTCATTTAAAGCGATAATTTCAGTTTCCGAAGAACCATATTTCGATACAATATCAGAAATAGTATCACCAGATTTAACGGTATATACGATACCACCTGTACTTGGTAGATACAGGATGTCTCCAGCCGACACGGCGGTGGTCTTTTTGCCATTAGACCAACGGATTTGGTCGGTAGTGAGTTTATATTTGGAGGCAATAGATTCCATGGTCTCACCATCAGCCACAACATATTCTATAACACCACGTGAAATAGCGATATTTGTAATATTTGGTTTTTCAAGCTTACCCGTAGAAGTTTGGCCAGCGGCATACATAGATGTAGTCACGACGTAATTTGAGGCAACGTCGGCGGCACTGGCTAATCCCATGGTGTCAGAAACGTCAGCTACTACATAAAGAGCTGAAATCTGATCTACCGACACCTTATAATTACTCTCAGCAAAGGCGCCTAAACTTAAATTCATGTCAGAATTCTGTTTGTCAAGTGAACCAACAAAAACTAAGCCCAGTGTAACAGCGGCAGTAATTATATAAGGTAAAACACCTTTTAACTGTCGGAAATTAAATTTTCGTTTAGCTTTCGTCATAATGAAATATTACAGAGAACCTGGCAGTGGTCACGAATTTTCTGAAAATGCTCAGACTCTGTATAACTATAATACATCATACCATCGTCTCCTGTCAAGAAGTAAAGATAAGAAGTATCCGTTGGCTCCGCTACGGCGACCAAGGCATTATAACCAGGATTTGAAATCGGTCCGCAAGGTAAACCAGCGTGAAGTCGCGTATTATAGCATGAGTCGACAGCGAGCGCAGCGGCATTATCTTGATAAATATCGCGACCTGGGTCGACTACATCTAGTGCATAAGATACCGTAGCATCCGCCCCGAGCGGCCAACCATATTCTAGTCTAGTCATCAGCACCTGCGCTACTGTTGCCACATCTGATGGCGTCGATTCTCTTTGCACTATTGAGGCAAGGATAATTCCGTCATTTAAAGACAAACCGCGTGCAGTATATCTCTCCGTTAAATTATTTTCAAGAATCACTTCTTCCATTTTTTCAAGAAAGACTTTCAAGATGTCTTCTACGGAAGCTGCGGCATAAAAATTATGTGTCTCAGGATATAAATATCCCTCTAAACTAGCCCCTTCAGGTCGAGATTTTAAAAAATCGAAATCATACTCTAATTCAAAGGCCTCCTCAATTTCTTCAGCGGTATAATTTTCTATACGATTTTCTGGGTTTTTATCACCACCATTACGATCAACTTTTAATAAATTCTTTTTTATATCAAAGATTGTTTCACCAGGACGAATGGTGAAATCAAAGGTCTTAGCCACCATTTGGGCTTCTTGCTCGGCTACCCACTGTTCATATTGTTGTCTATTATAATCACGTATTTTCAGCGCTATTGTCGCGCCGATTAGTCCCAATATAACAATGATTACTGGAATACCAAATATCGTCCATTTTTTAAGCTTATGCTCGGTTTTTTTAGCTTCCAAAGCTACTTTATTTTTTTCTTTTTCTATCACTTGTTTAATCTGGGACGCCTTACTGCCCACGGGGGCGTCATTTTGTGGTGTCTCCTTAAAATTTTCGATAAAATCCTGGAGAATAATAGCAGCGGCTTCAGCATCAATTTCGCCCTTTTCGTATTTTTTCTTGCGGGATTTGAGTCTAAACTCTGCCTCTACAGAAGTTAAAGACTCATCTTGAAAACGAATCTTAGCGTCTGGGATCATTTTGGCTAACGTACGAGAAAAAGCACGTACGTACAAAGTCTGCTTCGTCTCATTACCTTCATTGCTCCTAGGTAAACCAAGCACAAAATATTTTGTGTTGTTTAATTCGGCGATTTTAGCAATTTCCTTCCATTCCGAGCCGTCCACCAAAATGAAGCCGACTGGCACAGCTATTCGCGTGGCGGAATCGACTTTCGCCACGCCAATGCGTCTTTCTCCAACATCAAGACCAATAATTTTCACACTTATTCCTCAATATCTAAGATAACAGTAATTTTGTTAGGGTCGGAAGGAATCGATGATACCCATGGGTATGAAGGATCAATCCTGATGGAGCTAATTCCGTCAATATCTTTTAAGTCGTGTTGTGCGGTGCCAAGCCCTTTTCCTTTTATAATCTCGATAACGCCATTTTCAGTGACTTTAGGACCAGAAACATATGTCGCCTTTAGTTTCCCAGTGTAACCAGTATCAGTTTTGATGAAATTTTCAATAAATGGATTGTCAATATTATAGATTTTGAAATTTTCTGATAATTTAGCCTTAGTCTGAATAAACTCCTCGACTTTAGTTTTGTCTATATAATATATAGAATATGTAGTAGTTACACTGAGTTTAGCTTTTTCGCCTTCTTTGACTTCTTCTCCAATTTTCGGAGTAGATACTGCGTCACCTACACTTTGCTTAAAGCTTGGCTCGATTGCAAACGAGGATTCAGAAAGCTGATCAAACAATTTTTCTTTTTCTACTGATAAATCTGAGGACTCTAGGCTAGAAATGGCTTTATCAATATCGGCCTGGGTCACAATCTTGATTATTTTGTCGGAACCACCAGCCATTGCGGCGTCAGAATAGGCACCAGAAACGTTAACTGGAGCCTTCCAACCAGTGCTAGACGCTTCAATATTATAAGCTTTCCCTGCAGCTACGGCAGTCACATTCACTCTACCATAAATAAGACAGCCCAAATTTTTCAAACTTTCATTGTTGTTGCCATTTTCGCAGCCATCTTTAATATTAGTTAAATCACCTTCCCATGATATAGTCACTGTTTCGTCCGCCGTGTAGACTAGGTCACCGATTTTAAAGTTGGCACCAGTACTTATAGTACTTTCTCCGCCAGTAATTGGAAAGTATGAATAAATTACGACGTTTCCCTTAGCTTTTTCACCAATATTTTTTTCTCCAGTGGCGCTAAATTTAACCTCTGATTTATCTTCTAATTTTTTCTGTTCTAAGAAGAATTTACCTTCGCCGGCGTTTTCTTCAGTGAGTTTTTCCGTAAATGTAACATTTTCAGAAAAATTGTTCTTGGTGGTGCGAACGCCAACGGTGACCGTAGCAGCCGGTGCAATCCCAAAAGCCCATACCAAAACGAGAATTAATACTATTAGTCCGATTCCTCCGCCAATCCAGAGAAGCTTATGGGTCTGGAGCCACTCTACAAAAGGATTAGAAGATAATTTCTTATCATTCTTCTGTTTTTTCTTGTCTTTTTTATTGTCAACGTCATTTTTAGCTTCGGTCTTTTCGCCGTCATCTTCTTTTTCTTCAGCTACGTTTTCTTCATCTGAATCACCCTC
>CAKUXN010000032.1 GCA_934700415.1 uncultured Candidatus Saccharibacteria bacterium
AGTAGGCAACTCTCAGACGGGTGAACTTTCGATTTTTTCACATTACGTAAGGCTACTCACAAAATCACTCCGTCCTTTGCCCGAAAAATTCACCAACAAAGAAGAACGTTACCGCAGGCGCTATGTAGATATGAATGTTAACCCTGAAGTGCGTGAACGATTAGTGAGAAGATCTAAATTCTGGCAAGCTACGCGTGATTTCATGAATAAACATGGATTTATCGAAATCAATATTCCGGTTTTGGAGCATACAACTGGCGGTGCAGACGCGACTCCATTTACCACCCATATGAATGCGCTCGATGAGGATTTTTATTTAAGAATTTCCCACGAGCTACCTTTAAAACGCCTGCTTGGCGGTGGATTTGAAAAGGTATATGATATTGGGCCAAGGTTTCGTAATGAAGGCGTAGATGATGAGCATTTGCCCGAGCATATCGCATTTGAAGCTTACGCTGCTTATGAAAACTACGAAGACGGCATAAAATTTTACGAAGAAATGATGAAGTATGTCTGCCTTGAAACTTGGGGAACTTTAAAGTTTCACGTTAACGGTTTTGACATAGATTTGGACCAAGAATGGCCACGGGTAAATTACGCTGATCTATTAAAAGGAAAATTTGGCGTAGATGTATTCAACCCAGACCGCGAGCAATTAATTAGAATTTTAAAAGAACATGGTGTTGAAACGAATTTTGAAGTATCGGAAGCCCGCCTAATTGACCATGTCTGGAAACTGATTCGCAAAACTTCGGCTGGCCCATATTGGCTAGTAGAAGAACCGTTGTCGCTCTCGCCACTTGCCAAAAAGTCCGCTAAAAATCCTTTAGTAACCGAAAGATTCCATCCAATCATTGCTGGTACTGAAATGGGGAATGGCTTCTCAGAATTAAACGATCCGTTAGACCAGCTAGAACGGTTTAAAGAGCAACAGGCTGCACGCGATGCTGGCGATGAAGAAGCTCAGATGCTCGATATGGATTTCGTAGAAATGCTTGAATACGGTATGCCACCAGCCTGTGGTTGGGGCAATTCTGAGCGTAATTTTTGGCTACTTGAGGGTGTACCTGGTAGGGAAGCAGTACCGTTTCCGACCATGAAACGCCAAGAATCTATCCAAAATTAGGTATTAACTTGATTTTTATAGCATAATATGGTATAATTAAAGTACAGACTTAAAATTCTACCCTTTTAAAATGTGATTTTGCTCCACTTGTAATCTTGATTGTAGTTTTTGGGACTTTGAAATATTTTGATAAAGCCTTGACTAGGGCAGTATTTGCCTCTCCATCATGTGGTTTAGCACGAAGATAGACTATGATTTCGTTTGGCTTTGATTCTATAATTTTCTCTTGCGACGAACCAGTCTTGACTGTGATTGTATATTTAGCCATGCCTTTATTTTAACATTTTTCTCGTGTTATAATTTAATTATGCCAAAATTTAAATTAGCGTCAAAGTACCAACCAATGGGTGACCAACCGCAAGCTATAAAACAACTGACGGATGGAATTTTGGCGGGAACAAAAGAACAGACCCTGCTCGGCGTGACTGGCTCTGGTAAAACTTTTACGATGGCAAATATTATCCAGAATGTACAAAAGCCAACTTTGATTTTGGCACACAATAAGACTTTGGCGGCACAATTATATTCGGAATTTAGGGAATTCTTTCCAGATAACGAAGTGCACTATTTTGTATCTTATTTCGATTACTATCAACCTGAGGCTTATATTGCTTCGACTGATACGTATATAGAAAAAGATTCTGCTATTAATGACGAAATTGATCGCTTAAGGCACGGCACAACAGAAGCCTTGCTTACTAGAAATGACGTTATCGTGGTGGCTTCGGTTTCCTGTATTTATGGCATCGGCTCTCCGGCAAATTACTTAGAAATGTCTTTTGAATTTTCCAAAAATGATGGCTTATCGCAATTAGACTTTATCCGAAAACTAGTTTCAGTTCAATATCATCGCAATGACTTAGCTTTTGAACGTGGCAACTTCCGAGTAATGGGCGACACTGTTGACCTTTTTCCAGCTAACGGAGAATACGCATATCGATTTGAATTTGGTTTTGATACACTAGAAGAGATAAAAATCGTTGATCCTTTAACTTTTGACGTACGTGAAAAGCCCGAAAAGGTCCATATTTTCCCAAATACGCACTACGCCACTCCAGTAGAACAGCTCGAACGTGCGCTCATAACTATTCGGGCTGAATTTGACGAACGATTAGCCTATTTTCGTGAACATGAGAAATATTTGGAAGCTGAAAGGTTGTCGCAACGTACTAAATATGACTTAGAGATGCTCGCTAGTACTGGTTTCGTAAAGGGGATAGAGAATTATTCGAGGCATCTTGATGGTCGTAAATCAGGGGAGCCACCTTCCACTTTACTAGATTTCTTCCCGGACGATTTTCTATTGATCGTAGATGAATCGCATATGACTTTACCACAAGTGCGTGGAATGTATAATGGCGACCACGCCAGAAAGCTAAATCTAGTGGATTATGGATTTAGGTTGCCATCGGCACTGGATAACCGACCTTTAACTTACGGCGAATTTCAGGCTCATATTAACCAGGCGATTTATGTGTCGGCTACGCCCGGTGAATACGAATTAGAACATTCTCCGAAGCCAGCCGAACAGGTAATTCGTCCGACAGGCTTGCTTGACCCAGAGATTGAAGTCCGAGGTTCGGAAGGGCAAATTGATGATTTGATGGAAGAAATCGACAAGCGAATCGCCAAAGGTCAACGTACCTTAATTACTACTTTAACTAAACGCATGGCTGAAGATTTAACTGATCATCTAAAAGAACGTGGTGTAAAGACCGCCTATATACATTCCGATATTGGCACACTAGAACGTGGCGATATCTTACGTGATTTACGTGAGGGTGTATATGACGTGCTGGTCGGAATTAATTTGCTGCGCGAGGGGTTGGATTTGCCAGAAGTGTCACTTGTCGCAATACTAGATGCAGATAAGGAAGGTTTCTTAAGATCCGAGTCGGCCTTGATTCAAACTATTGGCCGTGCTGCGCGTCACGTGGAAGGTAAAGTAATTATGTACGCCGACTTCATCACCGAAAGTATGGAAAAGGCGATTTCAGAGACTAATCGTCGTCGTGAAATTCAGAAAGAATATAATTTCAAACATCACATCACGCCAACTTCCATTAAAAAGGAGATTTCAGAAGGTTTGCGCGCGATTATCCCAGAAAAACAAATAGAAAATAAATTAGATATTAAACGTATACCAAAGGATGAGCTACCGAATTTGGTAAAACAATTATCTTCTGAAATGCAACTCGCAGCCGCTAATCTTGAATTTGAACACGCCGCTCTGCTTAGGGATGAAATTGAAAAAATTAAAGAGTTTTTGAAATAACCATAAAAATCCGTAAACAAATGCCCTGACAATGTAATGTTATTTGGAAATGCTCGCATGATAATTGCTATAAGAGTGGATATAATTATTAAAAATATCCTGAGATGGTCTAGTGGCCCAGCAGTAGTATAAAGTGTTATCAGCTCCAGTCCCCCAGAATGTATCTCTTTCCACAACAGCTAACCCAGTAAATACCCCCCCCCATAACCTTGAGCGAAACTTCGATTGGTAATTGTGCTATTGTTAATATTATTTCCTATAATGGCTTCATTTTCTAATTTTAAGTTTTCCGCCATCCAACTGTCGTCTTTTCCTTTTGGCATCTATGGAAACAATCTGAAACGTCCTAGCTTTATTCAAATGATTAAATATGACTCTTTCATTATACATAAATAAAAAAAATGCAACATTGTTTTTTGAAAATTTTTATGACATAATGATATATATGAGTGGGCAAGTAGATTATGCGGCCATAGATAGAATAAATAAGCGAATTCGTGCTTGCGATTATTTATCGGTTGCACAATTATATTTGAAAGATAACTTTTTGTTAGAAACTCCACTTTCTTTCGATGATATAAAGCCGAGACTTCTTGGCCATTGGGGGACTTGCCATGGCATTAATGTGGCGTATGCGAATCTTAAGTATTTTTTTAAAGGAGATTCGAATTTTGCTTTTGTACTCGGTCCTGGACATGGTTTTCCAGCTTTACAAGCTAACTTATATCTCGACGGTGAATTATTGAAATACGACAAAAAAACTACGCATGACTATGCTGGGCTTAAATACGTTTGTCGTAATTTTTCTTGGCCGGATGGATTTCCGTCACATGCTAGCCCTATGACTCCTACAATTATTACCGAAGGCGGGGAATTAGGCTATGCACTCGCTAATGCATATGGAGTAGCACTTGGGCATCCAGAAAAAACTTTGGCCGTTTTAATTGGTGATGGAGAGCTTGAAACTGCAACAGCAATTGATTCACTGAATTTACATAACATAATGAATGGTAATAATAACGGAAAAGTTCTTCCAGTGTTACATTTAAATGGTTATAAAATTTCTGCGCCCTCTATTTATGCACGTAAATCCGAAAGAGAATTGAATGAACTAATTCGTGGCTTTGGCTTTACTCCTATTTGGATTCACGGTAGTAATCCAGCTGATTTCCAAAATGCTTTAGCGGAAGATGTCGATTCGCCATTTTATATTTTAAGAACCCAGAAGGGTGAAACTGGACCAAATCTCCATCATGATGCTCATCAGATCCCACTAAAAAATCCTGCGACAGATGAAAATGAATTGAAAAAGCTTGAAACTTGGCTAAGATCATATGATTTTGATAAATTATTTAGCCATGAGAAAGGTTTTTACTATGATTGATTGTGTCATAAATCCAGGGAAACAATATTTCTCACCTGCGGAAAAAATTGGTGAACTTTTAGCGGAGACCTTAAATAATAATCCGTATTTTTATTTCTTTTCACCAGATGAAACTACATCGAATAGATTCTCCGCAGTGGTTGATGTTGAGAAACGAGCTTGGGGTGATTTGCCAGAAAAAACTTGGGATTTGCCAGAAGATCCAAATGGTAGGATTATTGAAATGCTTTCTGAAAATGTTTTATTTTCAGTCATGACTGGCCACCTGATGAATGGCGAGCAGGCTATGATGGGAAGCTATGAGGCCTTTTTCCCAATTATTACTGCGCAGTTATTGCAACAAATAAAGTTTATTAAACAGGCTAAGTCTGTTAAATGGCGCGAGCCGATGCCGGCAATAAATTTACTTTCAACTTCTACTTGTTGGAGGCAAGATCATAATGGTTTCACTCATCAATCCCCGGCACTTATTTCGACCTTACTTAGCTTACCTTCAGATTTAGCAAACTGTATTTTCCCAGTTGATGATGTAGCAGCAGAAGAAGCTTTTCATTTCATGCTTGCTTCTCGTAATGTTGTAAATATTACAACATTTAATAAAAATCCTTTGCCACGCTATGTAGATTCTCATCATGCGAAATTTATGTTTGAAAATGGCGGGGCATCTGTTTATCAATTTATTTCCGATGAAAACCCCGACATAATTCTGACTGCTGCTGGTGATATACCAACGCACGAAACAATTGAAGCAATTAAGATTATCCGCGAAAAATTGCCAACTGTAAAAATGCGTTTTGTTGGTATTAATTCTTTGTGCTATCGCGGCATTGGCACGACAGATAATAAACTTTCCCAGACTAAATTTAACGAACTATTCGGAAAGCATCTCCCAGTTATTGCAAACTTCCATGGTTATCCAGAAACTTTGGAAAACATCTTAGAGAATTACACTGAAAGACGAAGGCTCCGTGTGCACGGTTTCAATGAGGAAGGTTCTACTACTACACCATTTGAAATGTTGCGTCGCAATGCCGCTTCACGTTACGACATAGCTATCGACATAGCAGAACTCTTAAAACAAAAGACTCTAGCTAATGAATTTCGTAATTTGCTCGCCGCCAATCATCAACATGCTGTGCAGTTCGGCGAAGATTTGATAAAATAACCTTATTATGGAATTATTTATTTTACTAACAACACTGTGTATTTTTGTTGAAACTACATTTTTAGTGTTTAAAAAATATCAACCCAAATTTAATGGTAAACGCAAAATCTATGTTGATACTTCAGCGCTTATCGACGGGAGAATTTTAAATATTGCTAGGAGTGGCTTTCTTGACGGAGATTTAATTATATTAAAGAGCGTACTACTAGAGCTCCAACTATTAGCCGACGGTAAAGATTCGGACAAGAGGGCAAGAGCACGAGCTGGACTCGAAGTCGTAGCTGAGCTAGAGCGCATCATTAACATCAATACTGAAATTCTAGACGACGGTGGAAGCCATAAAAAGGTCGACGAAGAATTATTAAAAGTCGCGAAAGAGACGCGTGGCGCAATTTTGACGCTAGATTATAATTTGATAAAAGTTGCCCAAGCAGAAAAAATTGAAACTTTAAACATCAACGATCTTGCCCTTGCAGTGCGAAGTGAATTTTTACCTGGACAGAAAATGAAACTAAAAATTACTGAAAAGGGTTCTGGGCGCGGCCAAGGCGTAGGACATCTAAGCGACGGTACTATGGTCGTAGTAGACGGCGCCGCGAATAAACTGGGCAGAGAATTAACTGTAGAATTTGTTAAATTTTACGAAACTCCTGCTGGCAAAATGATATTTGCCAAGCCTGCAACGAAGAAGTAATTTTAATCGTCTGAAGTCGCTGATGTAGTATCTGGTGGTGTGGTTGATGGAACAACCGTCGGG